>NZ_JBHMIM010000006.1:0-148000 GCF_048060115.1 Micromonospora sp. LOL_023 | reverse complement strand
GTCGCAGCCGCGCCGGACGCGGTCGCCGAACTGACGGTCGCGGACCAGGCCGGGGCTGATCGACGGCCGCATCGGCCGCCCGTAGTAGTGACCGACCGTGTTCGGGGCCTGCCGCGCCGGCCGCCGCTGGCCGGCGGCGGCTTGAGCTGCGTCGCGGGTGTGCTCGGCGATCTCGGCGAGCAACCGCCGATGGCGGCGGCTACGCACCGGCGGCCGGCGGAACAGGTCAAACAGTCTGCGCACGGCAGGACCACCTTTCAACAGGGGGTACGGGTGGAAGGGGCGCGTTCATGTCGTGGTGTTGCTGCACGGGTCAGCGGTGTCGGTGCGGGCTGGGTGCCCAGCGCAGGCCGGCGCGTTGGACGAAGATGTCCCGGCGTTCACGGGCTTCCCCGTCGGGTCCGAGCACGTAGCCGGCGAGCCAGACCCAACCGTCGTACGTCCAGCCTTTGTCCACTGTCGTCACCCGGATCCGGAAGCCTCGGCCGGCGGCGAACTGCACACTCGCCCGCCCGTCGATGATCAATTCGTCACCGGGCCGGGGATCGGCAGGCGAGCGGCCGGCCGACCCGCTACCGATTGGCCGCCGGCACTGTCAGCCGACCGCAGTCGGGGCACCACCGGGATTTGACCTTGAAACAGAACAGCCCCACGAAGAACCCGAGCAGGACTCCGGAAGCCAGAGCGCTGAACACGATCATCATCAACCCTTCCGATTGGGCTGGGGCGACCGAATGGGCCGCCGCAATGTTGAGGACAAGCTCTCGGGGTACTCGCCGGACCTTCCGCATCTTCTTGGTTGACAACCGGATGTCGATAGGCCAACGATCCCACTCGATCTTGGTGAGCGACAGGTGTCACTGCGGTGACAGGCCAAAGCCCCCTGCCATATCACCCCCGTGTGGTGGATACTCGAAGTTATGAGGGATGAGCTGGAAGAAGGCTTGCGACCGGCGTGGGCGCGGCGGCTTCGTTCGGAACGGACTGCCCGGGGGTGGTCCCAGAGTGATGCGGTGCGGGCGCTCAGGGCGCACGCGGCCGAACCGCTACCCTCCGACAGCACCCTGTTGCGCAATTGGAAGCGGTGGGAATCCGGTAGCTCAGAGCCCGATCATTTTTACAAAGCGCTTATTGCCAAGACCTACGGCACCGTCACGGCAGCCTTCTTCCCTCGCCAGAGCGCAGGACAAGTCGAAGCGGACTTGCTCGCGGACAGCGGGCTGGAAACCCTAGAAATCCTCTCCCGCATCCGTGCCTCGGATGTTTCGGAATCTTTACTTGAGGCGCTTCGCATCACAGCCGACCGGCTTTGCTGTGAATACCCCTACGCCCCTCCGAATCAGCTCTACGTTGAGGGCAAGGCGTGGCTTCGACGCCTCACAAGTCTCATGGACCGCCGGTTGACCCTTGCCCAGCACCGAGAGGTTCTCTCGCTTGCTGGTCTGGTTGCCCTGCTCGTTGGGTGTGTCGAATACGATCTGGGGCTGCGGCGGGAAGCAGAAAGCACCCGCAGAGCGGCACTGACCCTCGGTGAGGAGGCAGGTGACGCCGCGGTCGTGGGGTGGGCGCACGAGATGCGCGCGTGGTATGCCCTGACGCAGGGCGACTACCGGGGAGCGATAGCCGCAGCTGAGATAGGGGTAGCGAAGGCACCCAGTCAAAGTGTAGCTGTGCAGCTAACAGCGCAGCAGGCCAAGGCGTGGGCGCGTATCGGGGACCGCAGACAAGTGGAGACGGCACTTGATCGCGGCCGGTCGCTCCTGGAGTCGCTGCCCTACCCGGAGGATGTCGACCATCACTTTGTCGTCGACCCGTCGAAGTTCGACTTCTACGCGATGGACTGCTACCGGTTGGCCAGGGAAGACAAACTTGCCGGGATGTACGCCCACGAAGTCATCCGGTCATCTACCGACCCGGACGGCACCGAGCGGAAGCCCATGAGGAACGCCGAGGCTCGGTTGACGCTGGGGGTGGTAACTGCCCGCGAGGGAGAGATCGAGGAGGCGGTGGCCTACGGCCGCCAAGCGCTGTCCGGCGATCGCAGGTCCCTACCGTCACTGCTCATGTGCTCCCGAGAGCTAGGGCAACTGTTGCACGAGCGGTACCCGAACCACCCTGAGGCTCTGGCCTTCCTGGACGAGCTACGAGTCCTCAGCACCCCAGCAGACTCTCGGTAGTTCAGGCACCGTCGGTCCGAGTTCAGAAGCATGAACGCCCTTCCTCGCCGTCCTATATCGTCCATCCACGGGTGTTGCAGGCAGGGCAGCAAAACCGGTTTCGCCCATCTCCGGTCGCAGCCTCGGCTGATCCCGCACACAGTTGACAGGTCGAGGCTGAGAGCGGACGATCCGGCATGAGATGTCGCAGCTCCGGATAGCGGCGCGCTGCCTGAACGTGGGCGAACTCGTGCTCGTCGGCGTGGGCGGGGCGCAGCTTTCCGTCGTCCTCGTCGATGAACACCTCGCCTGACTGCGACATGAGAAAGAAGATCCCCAGGGTGCCGTAGTTGCCGAGCAGTCCGAGTTCCCGCGCCATTCTTGCAGCGGGATGGGCCGACGAAGCTTGCTCCAGGACAAGTCTGGCGAAATCTCCCGAAACTTCCACGAGACAATCCTACTCTGTGCCTGGCCGGCTTAACGGAAACCTGTCGCACAGGGTCGCCGGGCCGGGCTTCTCGACTATGGTCGGACGAATCTGACGAAGGCTGCGACAACTCGGTTTGGATGCGGTCGCCGAACTGGTCGAACCGTTCGGCGCGCGGCTGTGATGATCGGTACGGTGCTGAGGTCAGCGACCATTCGACGGCAGAGCCGGCTGCACCTCTACGGTTGTTCCTGATCAATTTCCTTTTTACTATCAAGCTGCCGCTGGGACCGCTCGGCGGTCTCGCCGGAGACCCTGCCCATCAGCGATCTCGCCCGGCCGAGAGCCTGCATGCTGAAACGACTAGCGACACCGACACCCTCCGCCCCAGTCTCCAAAACCTTGTCCTTCACCTCAGCCCCGGTGTCGAGAACCTTGGCACCCACCTCGGACCCGGTTTCGAAGACCTTGTCGCGCACTTCCACCGCCGCGTCGAGCCATCGCCGCGCATCCCATGACCGGCGGTCGCGTTCGACGCCGAACCGGCCGTTGAAATCGACCACGATGGTCGCAACGTGATTGGTCGACCGCACCACGGCGCGCGATGAGGTCGGATTGAGTAGCACCTTCGCGTTGGCGGTGTCGGCGGCCGTGTTCATCCGGGCCATCAGGCGCTCAGTGGTGCGGAAGATGAGCTCGATGCGCTTCTGCCGGGCGATCCGGATGGCGACGCGATGCTCCTCCAACTCTTCTGCGGACGCGTCCAGCACGCGATCGAGTTCGAGCACGGCGACCGCGTCTTGGAGCTGGAAGCAGCGGGCCAAAGCAGCGAGCCACTCCTGCACCTTGATCTCGGCTTCCTTCGACGTCGCGGCCAGGTCGCCAACGTTGGCCGTCTCCAGTTTCTCGGCGATGGCGTCGAGCTGCCGCAACGCGTACGCCTGGGTCCGGGCCAGCGTAACTGCTCTACGCGGGCGACGACGAGTACGACTGTCTACTCGGTCCGCTGCTGACCAGGCTGACCTCTGGGGCGGACGCGGGCAATGTCGCGCGGTTCTTGCGTGACCGGGGTTGAGGTCCACTTCGGCCTCGCCTTTTTGCCGAGGTAGAAGTCGCCAACCTTGCCGCCAGAGTTGTGGCCTGGTGGCAGGCCGAAGAATCGCGGCCAGCGGCGTAGTCAGCGAAAGCAGTGCCAACCAGGACGACACCCTCGCCGGTCACAGGCCCATACGCCGGGCCGTGCTCCACCGACGTCCGAGTTCGTCGCCGAGCAGGTTCCGGTCGTCTACCCACCCTGGGTCGGTGGGCTGGTCGAAGACGCCGGTGAGGTCGTCCCACTCGCGCCAGGTTCGAGGGCTGACCGGGCGGAGTGCGGTTGCCGGTCGCTCGGCGACCTCCCGGAGACCCATTTCGTCCATACGTCCCACCGTGGCACATGTGTTGCCCCGTCGTCGACGATTGCCCGCCGTCCGTGCCCGAGTGGAGGGCTGGGGTACGTAATTCTCGCGGAATTACGTACCCCAGCCCTCCACTCGCGAGCGTTCTGCCCGGCGGCAACTCAGCTCGGCGGACGCGGACGCGGACAGCGTTCCCGGAGCCGGGTCAGGTGGTCAGGCGGTCAGACGGCGAAGCTGGTAGGGCGGTCGGTGGCTGCCGGCGGCGGGATAGCCTGCCACATGCCCAGCTTCTGCGCGCCCAGCCGGCTCAGGTACTTCGGGTTGAGGATCACGTAGCGGCGCCACAGGCGTTTCGGCTCCAGCCCGAGCCGCCACAGCCACTCCAGGGCGTACCGCTGCATCCAGGATGGCGGCTTGCGCAGCAGGCCGGCGTGGTAGTCGAAGGCGGCGCCGACCGCCATCAGCGGCATGTCCAGCAGCGGGCGCATGGCGTACGCGAAGATCTCCTGACGCGGGCAGCCCAGCCCGACCAGCACCAGCCGGGCCCCGGAGTCCCGGATCCGGTCGGCGATCTCGACCTCTTCGCCCGGCTGGACGGAGCGGAACTTCGACGACTCGACCCCGGCAAGTTTCAGCGCCGGGAACATCTGCTCAAGCTTCGGCACCAGCCGGGCCAGCGTCTCCTCGGTGGATCCGTACAGGTAGACCGGTAGCCCTTCGTCGGCGCAGCGCTGCAGCACCCGCAGGGTCAGGGTAGGCCCATAGACACGGTCGGTAAGACCTGCGCCGTGCAGCAGGTTGAGCCCCCAGCGCACTGGTTGGCCGTCCGGGGTGACCAGGTCGAACGCGTTGAGCCGGGCGTTGTGCGCCGGGTCGAGCACCCCGGTCATCACCCCGTGTACGGCGAGCGCGGTCATCGCCAGCGGGCGTCGCTCCCGGGCGGCTTCGATCAGCCGCTCGCTGGCGGCCTCGTAGTCGACGGCGTCGACCAGCACGCCGAGGACGTTGCGCTTGCCTTTGTCGATCATTTCTGCGGCATCCACTTGTCGACGTTGGCCTGGTAGATCTCCTGCAGGATCATCGGCACGTCGTAGACCTGCTTCCAGCCAGGGTAGTCACGCTGGAAAGCGGCGTTCGAGCCGATCCACCACTGGTGGTCGCCGACCCGGTTGGCCTCCTGGTACTCGGTGAGCATCTCTTCGCCGGTGATCTGCTCGGCCAGGGCGAACGCCTCCAGGTGCGAGCAGTTGGAGTGCCGGCCGCCGCCGAGGTTGTAGACCGCCGCCGGGCGCGGGTCGCGGAAGAACGCCTCGAAGGCGGAGACCACATCATGGCTGTGGATCGCGTCCCTGACCATTTTGCCGCCGTACCCGAAGATCTTGTAGGTCCGCCGCTCCATGTTGCAGCGCATCAGGTAGCCGAGGAAGCCGTGCAGCTCGGTCGCCGAATGCGCCGGCCCGGTCAGCGTGCCGCCCCGGAAGCAGGCGGTACGGATGCCGAAGTAGCGGCCGTACTCCTGCACCATGATGTCGGCGGCTACCTTCGACGCGCCGAAGACCGAGTGCAGGCAGGCGTCGATCGACATGTCCTCGGTGATCCCGCCCGCGTACGGGTGGTCCGGGGTGATCTCCCACCGGGTCTCCTGCTCGATCAGCGGCAGGCTGTTCGGCCGGTCGCCGTACACCTTGTTGGTGGAGCAGTGGATCACCGGTGCCTCGGGGCAGTGTTCCCGGACGTTCTGCAGCACGTTGAGGGTGCCGCCGGCGTTGACGTCGAAGTCGGTGAACGGGTCGCGCACCGCCCAGTCGTGCGACGGCTGCGCGGCGGTGTGGATCACCACGGCGATGTCCCGGCCGTACCGCCGGAACAGGCCCGCCAGGGCGTCGCGGTCGCGGATGTCCACCGCCTGATGGGCGTACGCGGCACCGAGGTCACGTTGCAGTAGGGCCACGTTCCAGGCGGTGGACGCCTCGGGGCCGAAGAACTCGCGGCGCATGTCGTTGTCGATGCCCACCACGTCCAGGCCGAGGCCGGCGAAGTGCCGAACCGCCTCCGATCCGATCAGACCACCGGAACCGGTAACCAACGCGACGCTCACACGACACTCCTGAGCTGGGGGGGCGGAGGAACGATCAAGAGCATATCTGGACAAGATGTGCAAGAAGGCTCCGCCTGGTGGCGGAGCCTTCTTGTCGAGAACCTTTGAGTACAGGCGGTGAAGCCGCCCGTACTCACGGTGGGGAAGGGGGGAGTTGAACCCCCACGCCCTTTCGGGCACACGGACCTGAACCGTGCGCGTCTGCCATTCCGCCACTTCCCCGGATGCTGTCCAGGCAGTCGGTCCAAGACTAACCCGGACGGTCCTTTCCGATCCCGCTGGGGGTGTCGGTCGGGGTCACCCGCTGGCAGGTGCCGGGACATACTACGCTGTCCCTGGTCGTCCCGGTCGGTAATCGCCCGTGACGCCCGGCGAAGAGTAGCACGGGAGGTGCCGGCCGTTCGGGGCAGGTCGGGAAGAGTGGTCGATCGGCGTGCAGGTGGCACGGGCGACGGCCGGATACCATCATGTCCTCGGAACCCGAGGAGGAGCCGGTGAGCGTGCTGCAACGCTTTGAGAAGCGTCTGGAAGGCCTAGTCGAAGGGGCCTTCGCCAAGGTGTTCAAGGGTGTCGTGCACCCGGTGGAGATCCTCAACGCGATGCAGCGGGAGGCCGAGGCCCACAAGGCGATCCTGGCCGGTGGGCGTACCCTCGTGCCCAACCGCTACGTGATCGATCTCTCGCCGTACGACCACAGTCGGTTGGCGCCGTACGCGGCGGCACTGGCGCAGGAGCTGGCCCAGTCACAGGCCGAGTTCATCGGTGAGCAGGCCTGGACGGTCTACGGCGACGTGATCGTCGAGATCGAGCGGGGCGACGGTCTGGACACCGGGATGTTCCGGGTCACGGCAGAGGTGTTCACCGGTGGCGACGTCGCCCCGGTGCAGCAGTCGGGTTACGACATGCCCGGCGGTGGCGGCCACGGCGGATACCCGCCGTACGAGCAGCAGCAACCTGCCGGGTACGGCCAGCCGCCGCAGTCGCCCGCCGGTGGCGGGCGCAACATCCGGCTGGTCTCCGGTGACGGCCGGACCTACCCGCTGCAGATGGGCTCGACCGTGATCGGCCGGGGTGACCAGGCCAATCTGCGGCTGCCCGACGTGGGGATCTCCCGCCGACACGCCCGGCTGGACTTCGACGGATCGCAGGTCGTGCTGACCGACCTCGGGTCAACCAACGGGACCATGGTCAACGGGCAGCGGGTCTCTGCAGTCGCGCTCAACCCTGGTGACATGATCCAGCTCGGAACGACCACGCTCACGTTCCGAGTGGATGGATAGCCTTGCCCGAATTTGTCGTTGTCGTTGCCCGCATCGGCTTCATCGTCCTGCTGTGGATCTTCGTGTTCACGGTCGTCGGTGTGATCCGCCGGGATCTCTTCGCTGGCGCCCGCTCCAGCCGCCTGGTGGCGGCTCCGCGAGGTGTGGGCTCTACGGCGGCGCAGGCCCGGCCAGCCAAGGTCAAACGGGGGCGGGCTGCACGCCAGCTCGTAGTGACCGCAGGGCAGCTGGCCGGTACTCGAATAACTCTGGGTGAAAGCCCGATCACTATCGGGCGAGCGGAAGACTCCACCCTGGTGATCACAGACGATTACGCGTCAGCCCGACACGCCCGGCTGATGCCCCGGGACGGCCAGTGGTTCATCGAAGACACGGGTTCCACTAACGGGACCTACCTGGACCGCGCTAAGGTCACCGGACCCACCCCCGTACCCCTCGCCGTGCCGATCCGTATCGGCCGCACATCTCTTGAGTTACGGCCATGACTCTGACCCTGCGCTATGCCGCTCACAGTGACCGTGGACTGATCCGCGACGGAAATCAGGACTCCGTCTTCGCCGGGCCACGGCTGCTCGCCGTGGCCGACGGGATGGGCGGGATGGCCGCCGGTGACGTCGCCAGCAACATCGTCATCGGGGCCCTTGCCCCACTGGACGAGGACGTTCCCGGGGACGCCCTGGTCGACGCGTTACGCTCCGCCGTCAGCGTGGCCAACCAGCATCTACGGGACACCGTCGACGCCAATCCCCAGCTGGAGGGGATGGGCACCACGCTGACCGCGACGCTCTTCTCGGGCAGCAAGATCGGCATGGTGCACATCGGCGACTCCCGGGCGTACCTGCTGCGCAACGGCGAGTTCGCACAGATCACCAAGGACGACACCTACGTCCAGATGTTGGTCGACGAGGGCCGGATCAGCGCGGAGGAGGCGAGTAGCCATCCGCAGCGTTCGCTGCTGACCCGGGCATTGGACGGCCGCGACATCGACCCAGAGTACTCGGTCCGGCAGGTCGTCGCCGGTGACCGCTACCTGATCTGCAGCGACGGGCTCTCCGGCGTGGTCAGTGCCGAGACCATCGCCGACACGCTGCGTGAGTACGCCGACCTGCAGCAGTGCGTGGAGCGCCTGGTGCAGTTGGCGCTGCGTGGCGGTGGTCCGGACAACATCACCGTCGTCGTCGCCGACGCGACCGACCAGAGCATCCACGAGCAGGCCCCGATCGTCGGTGGTGCCGCCGCCCGGGACCGGGGCATGGCCACTGCGGCCGACGATTCCACCCCGGCGGCCAGGGCCTCCGCCCTGTCCGCACCGAGGGCCGCCGCTCCTGAGCAGGCCGATTCTCCGGCCGCCGGGTTGGACGACGACCCGGAGCGGCCCCGTCGGCGTCCGCTGCGCGCGGCGATCGTTCTGGTCGTGCTGTTCGGCATCCTCGGCGGCGGGCTCTGGGCCGGCTGGAACTACACCCAACGGCAGTACTACGTCGGTGCCACCGGTGACGGACAGCTGGCGATCTTCCAGGGAATGCCCGGGGAAATCGCTGGCGTCAGCCTCTCGACGGTGCACGAACGCAGCGACACCGCCCTGCTGGACCTGACCTCTGTCGCCCAGGACCGGGTGAAGCGCGGTATCCACGCGGGCAGCGAGGCCGACGCACAGCGGCACCTGCTGGAGTTGATCCGGGACGAGCCGGACAACCCCAACCTGAAGCCGCTCTGCCCGCCGACGCCGGACCCGACGCCCAGCCCGACGCCGAGTCCCACCCCGAGTCCGACGCCCAGCCCGGCGGTCGACCCCACCGGCACGCCGGATCCCGCCGACCCCGACGTCGTCAACTCACCCACGCCGGGCACCCCCGCGCCAAGCGACCCGCAGGCCAGTCCGGATGCCCCACCAGTCGAGCCGGTCCCACCGGTGACCAACCCGGCCGGTTGCCGGCCGGTCGGCTGAGACCCGGGGCGAGCGACGTGAAGGAATCCCAGTGACGGCGCCAGTCGGACCCGCCCCACCGCCGGCGATCACCGGTGAGATGCCGCGGGTCCGATCGTTACGGACCCGACGCAATGCCGAGTTGGGCCTGCTGGCGCTCGCGCTGTCGGTGGTGGCGCTGTATTCGGCTGCCGCCGAATCGGCGGTGCTTGGCACGATCCGACCCGGTTTCTGGGTGCCCACGGCCGTGCTCGGCGCGGTCTTCGTCGGCCTGCACCTGGTCATCCGGTTCTTCGCGCCGTACGCCGATCCGGCCCTACTACCGGCCGTCGCCCTGCTCAACGGCATCGGCGTCGGCTTTCTCCGCCGTTACGACATGGCCAGGGTGGCCGCCGCCGAGCGCCTCGACTATCCGATCTTCGCCGGGACCGGGGGCCGGCAACTCGCCTGGACCCTCGCCGCAGTGGTGCTCGCCGCCGGTCTGCTCATCCTGGTGCGTGACCACCAGATCGTCGCCCGATACGCGTACACCCTCGGGTTGGCCGGCATCGTACTGGTGATGATCCCGGCGGTGCTGCCGGCCCAGTACTCCGAGATCAACGGCGCCAAGCTCTGGATCCTGGTCGGTGGGTTCTCGATCCAGCCGGGCGAGTTCGCGAAGCTGGCCCTGCTGTCGTTCTTCGCCTACTACCTGGTCCGTAAACGTGAGGTCCTGTCGCTGGCCAGCCGTCGGGTGCTCGGCATCGACTTTCCGCGTGGCCGGGACCTCGGCCCGGTGCTCGTGGTCTGGCTGCTCAGCGTCATGGTTCTGGTGTTCCAGAAGGACCTCGGCACCTCGCTGCTGTACTTCGGAATGTTCGTGGTGACGCTCTACATCGCCACCGAGCGGGTGAGCTGGCTGATCATCGGTCTGCTGCTCTTCTTCGGCGGCGCGTTCCTGGCCTACTACCTCGGCGAACTCGTCGGTGGCCCGTTTGCCAACTTCTACCAGCGGGCGAACATCTGGCTCGACCCCTTCCAGGACCCGTACAGCGACGGTTATCAGTTGGTGCAAGGACTGCTGGGGCTCGGCACCGGAGGTCTGTTCGGCGCCGGGCCAGGGGGTGGCCAGCCACTCAAGGTGCCCGAGGTACACAACGACTTCATCTTCGCCGGCATCGGCGAGGAGATCGGGCTCTTCGGCCTGTCCGCCCTGCTGGTCATCTACTTGCTGATCGCCGAGCGTGGGTTGCGCGCCGGCCTGGCGGTCCGGGACTCGTTCGGCAAGCTGCTCGCCGGCGGTCTGGCGTTCACCCTGTCCCTGCAGGTCTTCGTGATCGTCGGCGGCATCAGCGGGCTCATCCCACTCACCGGTCAGACCACGCCGTTCCTGTCCGCCGGTGGCTCGTCGTTGATGGCGAACTGGCTGCTGATCGCGATGTTCCTGCGAATCTCCGACGCGGGCCGCCGGCCGGTCGTCGGTGCCGAGACCCGCACGCCGGGTACGCCGGCCGGCCCGCCCGTGCAGCTGCACGGCGCTCCAACGGAGGTGATCCGCCGATGAACGCCCCGCTACGCCGGGTCGGCGTGGTCATCATCGTCCTGTTCGGTCTGCTGTTCGCGAACCTCAACTGGGTCCAGGGATACAAGGCCGAGAGCTACCGCACCAGCGACTACAACGGCCGGGTGCAGGTTGCCGAGTACGACCGCCAGCGCGGCAACATCGAGGCGGGTGGCCGGGCGCTGGCCACCAGTACCGAGACCGAAGGCGAGTTGAAGTTCCTGCGTACCTACCCGGACAACGAGCTGTACGCGCACGTGATCGGCTACAAACCGGTGAACCTGGCGGCGATCGGCATCGAGCGAGCGGAGAACGAGTTCCTCGCCGGCACCAGCGATCAGCTCTTCGCCGACCGGGTCCGGGACGTCTTCACCGGTGAGGAGACCGGTGGGGGCAACGTGCTGCTCTCCATCAACCGCCGGGCCCAGGAGACCGCCTACCAGCAGCTGTCGGAGAACCGGGTCGGCGTGAGCCGGGGTGCCGCGGTCGCGATCGACCCCCGGACGGGGGCGATCCAGGCGCTGGTCTCCATCCCCAGCTACGACCCCAACCCGCTGGGTGGCCACGACACCGGCGCGGCTCAGGAGGCGTTCAACGCGCTGGAGGGTGACCCGGACAAACCACTGAACAACCGGGCGCTCGGTGAAGTGCTGCCGCCCGGATCCACCTTCAAGGTCGTGGTCGCCGCGGCCGCACTGGAGAATGGCACCACGATCGACACGCCGATCTCCGCCGGACCGGTCTACCGGCACCCCGATTCGGGCACCGACATCCGTAACGCCGTGCCGTCGATCTGCCCGCAGGATGAAGTGACGTTGATCACTGCGTTGACCGACTCCTGCAACACCGGGTTCGCGAAGCTCGGCGTGGCGCTCGGAGCCGAGGCGGTCAAGGACAAGGCCCGCGACTTCGGTTTCGAAGACGACGAACTGGTCGTCGGGCGGACCAACGGCGACAGTGGGCTGCCGGTGGCGTCCAGCCGCACCGGCGACATCCAGAACCCGGACGGTGGTGAGGACGGCGCCGCGCTGGCCCAGTCGTCGATCGGCCAGAACAACGTCCGGATGACCCCGCTGGAAGGCGCGATGATCGCGGCGGCGGTGGCCAACGGCGGCACTCAGATGCGCCCGTACCTGGTGCAGCAGTTGCTGCACGCGGACCGCACCAGCAGTTTCTACACCGCCGACCCGCGCGAGCTGCGTGAGTCGGTCAGCTCCTCGGTCGCCACCGACCTGCAGGAGATGATGGTCAATGTGGTGCGCGCCGGCACCGGCCGCAACGCGCGGATCGACGGCTACACCGTCGGTGGTAAGACCGGTACCGCGCAGGCTGGCGAGAACGACAAGGACCACGGGTGGTTCATCGGCTTCGCGATGTCCGACGACGGGCAGCCAAT
Organism: Micromonospora sp. LOL_023; assembly: GCF_048060115.1. Classification (NCBI taxonomy): domain Bacteria; kingdom Bacillati; phylum Actinomycetota; class Actinomycetes; order Micromonosporales; family Micromonosporaceae; genus Micromonospora; species Micromonospora sp. LOL_023. The sequence continues at coordinate 135,779 of NZ_JBHMIM010000006.1, read as the reverse complement.
CTCCGCGGTCTGCGTGGTGCTGGAAAATGCCGGCAACGGCGGTAGCGCCGAAGCCACCCGGATCTCCGGCCAGATCATGCGGGCTCTCATCGCCGAACGTGAGGGGCGATGACATGTTGAGTTCCGGGGTTCTCCTCGGCGGGCGGTACCGCCTCGACGAGCGGATCGCCAGCGGCGGGATGGGCGACGTGTGGCGGGGCACCGACGAGGTGCTCGGGCGTACCGTGGCGGTCAAGAGCCTGCTGCCGGCGTTGCTGGAGGAGCCCGGGTTCGCCGAGCGGTTCCGTGGCGAGGCCCGCACCATGGCCACCATCAACCACCCCGGCGTGGTCGACGTCTACGACTACGGCAGCGACCAGCACATCGCCTTCCTGGTGATGGAGTACGTCGAGGGTGACGCGCTGTCACGGACGCTGTCGCGGGTCGGCCGGCTCACGCCGGCCCGCACCATGGCCCTGGTCGCCCAGGCGGCCGACGCCCTGCATGCCGCCCATGACAAGGGCATCGTGCACCGCGACGTCAAGCCGGGCAACCTGCTGGTCCGCCCGAACGGCACCCTGGTGCTGACGGACTTCGGTATCGCCCGGTCGGCGATGGTCGGGCAGTTGACCGCCGCCGGTTCGGTGCTCGGCACCGCCTCGTACATCTCGCCGGAGCAGGCCTCCGGCGCCGTCGCGACGCCCGCGTCGGATGTGTACGCCCTCGGTGTGGTCGCCTATCAGTGCCTGTCCGGACGGCGACCCTTCGAAGGTGACAATCCGCTCGAAATCGCTATGAAGCATGTCCGAGAGATGCCGAGGGCTCTGCCCTCGGACACCCCGCCGGTCGTCCGGAGCATCGTCGACCGGGCGTTGGCCAAGGACCCGGGGGCCCGTTGGCAGAACGCTGCCGCCATGGCCGCAGTGTCCCGTCAGGCCGCCACCACCCTCGCCGGACAGCCCCGCCCGCCGGGTGCCGGACAGCCCCATCCGCCCGGTGTGCCGCACAACCCCCAGAGCCGCCCACCGGTCGCGCCCCGGCCGACCTCGGGTGCACCGGTCTCCCCGGTCGGACCGATGTCACCCGGGCCGATGGCACCCCCGCCCCGCCCGCCGATGAGTCCGCAGGTGTCCGGTCCGCCGGGTCACCGCCCGCCTACCTCGCCGGTGATGCAGGGGGGCTACCCGACCGGATACCATCGCCCCAGTACACCGGTACGGCAACCGGTAGCCAACCAGCATCACCCGGCCAACCCGTACGGGTACAACCGCCCCCCTGCCGTCCAGAATCGGTCCGGGAGCTTCAGCCGGCAACTCTTCACCGTCCTGGCGATCATCCTCGGTGCGCTCGTCGTACTGCTGTGCGCTGGCCTGATCGGCTTCCTGCTCACCAACGGCGACGGCAACTCGAACGCTTTCGGAGAGCCCGTGGTGCGATTGGTTACGGCTGAGAACCAGATGGCATCCGAACGCGTCGAAGTTGGTGTGGGAGCCGTACCGTCTGTGGAAGCACACGACATGGCCCGGCCGGACGACGACCAAACGAGCGAAGGACGACAAGGACGATGACCGCCCAGGCCCGCCTGTTAGGTGGCAGGTACCAGGTCGGCGAGCTGCTCGGATACGGCGGCATGGCCGAGGTCCATCGCGGCCGTGACCTGAGGCTCGGCCGGGACGTCGCGATCAAGATGCTGCGCGCCGACCTCGCCCGAGACCGCACGTTCCAGGAGCGTTTCCGGCGCGAGGCGCAGAACTCCGCCTCCCTCAACCACCCGGCCATCGTCGCGGTCTACGACACCGGTGAGGAGTACGCGCCCACCGGCGAGACCCTGCCGTTCATCGTCATGGAGTTCGTCAACGGCCACACCCTCAAGGAGGTGCTGGCGGCCGAGGGCCGGCTGAACCCGCGTCGGGCGATGGAGATCTGCGCCGACATCTGCGCCGCGCTCGAGTTCAGCCACCGGCACGGCATCATCCACCGCGACATCAAGCCCGGCAACGTGATGCTCACCCAGACCAGCCAGGTCAAGGTGATGGACTTCGGGATCGCCCGGGCGCTGGCCAGCGGCGCCACCACGATGACCCAGACGTCCGCGGTGATCGGCACCGCCCAGTATCTCTCCCCCGAGCAGGCCCGTGGCGAATCTGTCGACGCCCGCTCGGACGTGTACGCGGCCGGTTGTGTGCTCTTCGAGCTGCTCTGTGGCCATCCGCCGTTCGTCGGCGACAGCCCGGTCAGTGTCGCGTACCAGCATGTCCGGGAGGAGCCGCGGGCACCGAGTGAGATCAACCGCGACGTCACCCCGTCGGTCGACGCGATCGCGCTGAAGGCGCTGGCGAAGAACCCGTTGAACCGTTACCAGAGCGCTGGCGAGATGCGCGCCGACCTGCTGCGGGCAGCGACCGGCCGGCCGGTGCTGGCCACCCCGGTGCTGCGCGAGGACGAGACCGTCGCGATGGCCGCCGCCGGGCGTACCGGCGCCACCCAGCGGATCCCGGCCGGCGTCGGCGGACCGCCGCCGCGCCGCACCTCGCCGGCGGTCATCGCCGGGCTCAGCGTGCTCGGCGTGCTCGCGGTCGTGGCCCTGGCCTCCGGGCTGATCCGGGCGAATCTCGGTGATGGCGAAGAGCCGCCGACGACGGTCACCCTGCCGAACCTGGTCGGGGAGACGCTCGAGGAGGCCACGCGCCTGCTCAACGGCCTGAGCCTGGGGGTCGCCACCACTCCCCGGGACGATCCGGACTGCACATTGAACGAGGTCGTCGGGCAGTCTCCGCAGCCGGGCGAGGTGGAGCCGGCCACCGAGGTGGAGCTGACCGTCTGCGCCGGCCCGGGGAGTGTGCAGGTGCCATCATTGGAGGGCTTCACCCGCGCCGCGGCCGAGGTTTCGCTGACCGAGCGTGGCCTGGTGGCCGAGTTCGTGGAGGTCGACAGTTCGGCGCCCAAGGACCAGGTGGTCGAGGTGCCGGCCGAAGGCGAACTCGTCGAACATGGCAGCACCGTCGAGGTGCACGTGTCCCTCTACAACCTACGTCCGGTCCCGAACGTGGTCGGGGACCGGGAGGCGGACGCGATCGCCACCTTGACCAACGCCGGATTCGACCCCCGGGTGATCGAGGGCGACCCGGTCGAGCCGGCCGATGCCGGGCGGGTCACCAGCCAGGACCCGAACAGCGGTAACCGGCGGGTCAACTCGCGGATCGACATTGTGGTATCCCAGCCCCGGGAGGAGGAGCCACCGCCCTCCCCGACGCCCTCCCCGACGCCGTCGCTTTCGCCCAGCCCGACGCCCTCCCCGCCCGACGACGGTGGCGAAGCTGGCGGGTCTGGCGCGCCGGGCACCGGTGGTGCCGCCGGCGGCGGCGGCGGCGGGGGCCTCGGCAGTCTGCTGCCCACCCCCCGGCTGTCCGACCTGCTCTGACCGATCGACCCGGGCTGACCGACCGATCTCCGCTGCCCGGCCGGGCAGCGGAGATCGACGCAGTTCGGTCGCTCAGACCGTCGAGAAGGCGGAGCGGCGGCGGGCCTCGACCGCTGCCGCGAGCTGCGGTACCCGCTCCCGGGCCCCGGGCAGGCCACAGCCGGCGAGCCAGTTCGCCAACATCAGATGCCCGCCCTCGGTGAGTACCGACTCGGGATGGAACTGCACGCCTTCCAGCGGCAGGCTACGGTGGCGCATCGCCATCACCACGCCGGACGGGGTCCGCCCAGTCACCTCGATCTCGGCCGGGAGGCTGTCTTCCCGGACAGCGAGCGAGTGGTAGCGGGTGGCGGTGAACGGCACCGGCAGGCCGGACAACACGCCGGCGCCGGTGTGGTGCACCAGCGACGTCTTGCCGTGCAGCAATTCGGGCGCGCGCTCCACCACCCCGCCGTACGCGGCTCCGATCGCCTGGTGGCCGAGGCAGACGCCGAAGATCGGCAGTTGGCCCGCGTAGTACCGGATCACGTCGAGGCAGATCCCGGCCCGGCCCGGGTCACCCGGTCCAGGGGAGAGCAGCACTCCGGCGACGTCGAGTGAGCCGACCTCTTCGACGGTGAGCTGGTCGTTGCGTCGCACCTCGCATTCGGCGCCGAGCTGGCCGAGGTACTGCACGATGTTGAACACGAACGAGTCGTAGTTGTCGATCACCAGTACGCGCACGTGGCCACCTTGCCCTAGTCGTCGGTCACATCAGGTGGTACGGGGTTGTTCGTCTCGGTGTCGTACGGCAACTCGAAATCGTCGAGGTCGCCACTGCCCGGCTCGCCACTGCCCGGCTCGCCACTGCCCGGCTCGCCACTGCCCGGCTCACCACTGCCCGGCTCGCCACTGCCCGGCTCGCCACCGCCGCCGTCAACGGGTCCACCGCCCGGGTCACCGTCGGTGAAGTCTCCCTCGGTGACCTGGACGTCGTCGAACGGCAGCAAGGGCTCGGCCCACGGGAAGACCACGAACCACAGCAGCATCACGGTGAGGCCGGCGAGCAGCAAGGAGCCGATCAGCTTTCCGGGCAGCCCGAACGGGAGCTTGCGCCAGATCCAGGCGTACATCTCAGCCGCCGAGCTCTGCTGGGCGGCCGTCGGCCTTGGGTTGGCTGCGGACCAGCGCGGCGTGCACGATCAGCCGCTGGTAGTTGTCGAACTTCGGGTGACAGGTGGTCAGGGTGAGCATGGCTTCGGTCGGGCTCGCCTGTCGGTCTCCGGGCACCGGGGCGACGACCTCGGTCTGGTTCGGCAGCACGATGTGGTTGCGGGTCACCGCGTACACATGCCAGGTGTCCCGGTCCTCGAGGACGATGGTGTCGCCCTCGCCAAGCTCGTCCAGCCGCCAGAAGGTGGCCGGGTTGCGGTGGCCGGCGACGGAGAAGTTGCCGACCTGACCGGGGTCGGCGCTTTCCGGATAGTGGCCGGGCGCGTAGCGGATGTCGTCCTGCTCGACGCCCTGGACGACGATCCAGTTCTTGTCCAGTTTGGGGATGTAGAGCCCGGCGACCGGGGTGCCCTGCACCTGCGGTGCCGGGGTGGTCGGTGCCGGCGACGGCCCCTCGCTGACGACCGGGGCCGGCACCTCGGCCCACTGCTGGGCGAGTTGCTCGCTCAGGTCGCTCTGGTGGGCGTTGACGATGACCGACTTGCCCCATATCTCGTAGCCGGCGAAGAGCAGTACGATCATGCCGAAGGTGATCAGCAACTCACCCGAGACCCGGGCCGTGGTCCGCAGCCGGGACCAGATCGTGGGGCGGGTCAGCTCCGAGTAGACGCTCTTGTAGCCGCTGTTCGTGCGTTCCGGGCGCAGTTTGACGACGCGCTCGCCACGGCGCGGTGCCGGCCCGCGCTCATCCTGGTCGCCGGCGGCCCCGGGTGAATCGCCGGATGTGCCGTCAGGACGTCGGGTGTTGCCGTCAGGCTGCGGCTGATAGCTGCTGATGACGACTGGTAGCACGGTGGTGGAGGCTGCCTGGTCGCCCCGGTAGGCCGGCAGCACGGTGGTGTGCGCTGCGGCGTTCGGCTCCGGCGTGCGGGGCTGCCCGGCATCGGCCGGGTGGCCGCCGGGGTAGGGTCCCGGCGGCTGACCGGCCTGCTGAGGCCGGTACATGGCCTCGTACGCCGTCCCCGCCGTCGTCGGCGGCGGCGGCCATCCCAGGTCGGCGGGTACGGCCGGTGGCGGCGCGGCCGGACCGGTGAAGCGGGGGATGACCGCGGTGGCGTCTTCCGGCGGGTACGCGTGGCGCCGCTCGTATCCGCTCCGCTGGTCGGGCTGCTCAGGCGACGCGTGCCGGGTCATCGGGCCGACTCCGGCACCGTCGTGTGTCGCAGTGTCGTCGATCCGTCGAATGCTGGCACCGTCAGCTCCGCCTCGACCGTCTCGCGGTAACCAACTTGGTAGTGGGTCACGGCGTTCCTGAACCACTGCACCCCTTCCGACTCGTCCAGTGCCTGTCGCAGGGCGTTCGGGTCACCGATCGCGGCGATCTGGAAGGGGGGCGAGTAGACCTCGCCGTGCAGCAACAACGTGTTTCCGACACAGCGTACCGCGCTGGTCGTCAACACCCGTACATCCATGATTGACATGGCTTCGGCACCGCCGGCCCAGAGCGCGTTGACGACCGCCTGCACGTCGCTCTGGTGCACCACCAGGTCGTCGTTGCTGGCCCCGTCGGGTAGCTCGGCCAGTCGAGGCGCGTCGTCGAGCTCGATGATGATCCCCGGCCCGGCCAGTGCGGTGAAGCCTGCGGCCGGTCGGTTGGCCGCCACCCGTGCCCGCTGTTCGGCGACGGGTTGGTCTCGGCCGGCCACGATGATCGCCTGCTGGTCGACCTCGTCGCGGAGCCGGGCGGCTCGGTCCTCGGCGGCGACCAACTGGGTGCGCCGTTCGTCGATCAGATGGGTGAGCTGTGGTCGACGGTCCTCGCGCAGCGCGGTGCCGCCGGCGGTGGTGGCGGTGGTGGTGAAGAGCAGTCCGGCGAGCAGAGCGATCAGCGGGACTCCGGGGGACCAGCCTGGTTGCTGGCCGGTACGGCGGCGACGGAGCAGACCGCGTAGGGCGCGCCCGACGATGTCACGCCAGGATGCGCTGCCGGAGGTGTACTCCATCCTCAGCCCCTCTCGCCAGCCAGCCATCGACAACTGTCCAAATAGTGGGCCGCCCAGGGTGCTTATTGCAGCTGGTCGTCCCGGTTGTGCCCAAATGTCGCCACTGTCCTGCCGCCGTCCATGGCCGGATCGCGCCAACTTGACTACGCTAGCTCTTGAACATTATTGGCCATGGACCGTCGCCGCTGCGTCCGGTTGCCGGGCCGGATTATCGCCACCAGGAGAGCGTCGTGCCAAAGTCGCAGGTTCGCAAGAAGAAGGTCTACACCCCGCCGACCGACGTCCGGCCCAGCCAGACGGCGGCCACCAGCAAGCCGAGCCCGATCTGGTTGCCGATCGCGGCGGTCTCGCTGATCGTCTTCGGTATCGGCTGGCTGGTGGTGTACTACCTGTCGGAGACGGCCTACCCGGTCGCGTCCTGGGGCTACTGGAACCTGGCGGTCGGGTTCGGCGCGATGGTGAGTTCGCTCATCCTGCTCTCCCGCTGGCGCTGACCCGGGCGGCGGTGGTCGTCTGACCTGCTCGTTTGCTTGCCCCGGTCGGCGGCGGAACGGTCGTTCTGCATAGGGTGGCGGTACTGGACAGCGGTCTGTCGCGGATCAGCTACATTACTCGCTGGTAACTTCGCGGTAGGCTGGCTCCGGTGACCGGCTGTCCGGTCACCGGACAGCTCGTCAGCAGCACACCGGGAGGCCACCGCATGGGCACGGTTCAGATCGTCACCACGGTCATCGCCGCCATCGTCACCGCGGTGGCCGTGGCGCTCGCCGGCAGGGCGATCTGGCAGTTCGTCTCGATCATCCGGCTCGGCAAGGCCGACCCGACCCGGTCCGGCGACGCCGCAACCCGGGCCCGGGGGATGCTCAGCGAGACCCTCGGGCACACCCGGATGCTCCGGTGGGGTGTGGTCGGCGCCGCCCACTGGTTCGTGATGATCGCGTTCATCGTGCTCTCCGTGCTGGTGCTGGAGGCGTACTTCGAGGTCGTCGACGCCGGCGGCGGCATCCCGGTGATCGGCGGCTGGCTGGTCTACGGACTGGTCACCGAGTTCATCTCGATCCTCGGCTTCGTCGGCATCGTGGTACTCATCGGCATCCGGTTGGTCAACCGACCGTCCCGCGCCGGCCGCCGGTCCCGGTTCACCGGCTCGACCATGTGGCAGGGCTACTTCGTCGAGGCGATCGTGCTGGCCGTACTCGTCTGCGGGTTCTTCATCCGCGGCTTCCGGGTCGCCACCGATCACTTCGACTACCCGGTCTGGGCCACCCCGGTCAGCCACGCGCTCGGCGCGATCCTGCCCGCCTCGGACGCGGCGATCAGCGTCACCGCCCTCATCAAGATCCTCATCTCGATGACCTGGCTGATCGTCATCGCGTTGACCCTCACCATGGGCGTGGCCTGGCACCGGTTCGCCGCCTTCTTCAACATCTACTTCAAGCGTGACCCCGGCAAGCCCAACTCGGGCCTGGGCGCGCTGCGGCCGATGATGAGCGACGGCAAACCACTCGACTTCGAAGAGGCAGACCCGGAAAAGGACCAGTTCGGGGTCGCCCAGGTCGAGCAGTTCAGCTGGAAGGGCCTGCTCGACTTCACCACCTGCACGGAGTGCGGCCGCTGCCAGTCCCAGTGCCCGGCCTGGAACACCGGCAAGCCGCTGTCACCGAAGCTGCTGGTGCTGTCGCTGCGCGACCACGCCTACGCCAAGGCGCCGTACCTGCTCGCCGGCGGCGGCAAGGACCTCACCGGCGAGGAACAGGCCACCGCCGAGCAACTCGCCAAGGTCGACGCCCTGGCACTGGCCGAAGCCGACCGCCCGCTGATCGGCGGTGCCGACGTCGGCGGCATCATCGACCCCGACGTGCTCTGGTCCTGCACCACCTGCGGTGCCTGCGTCGAGCAGTGCCCGGTCGACATCGAGCACGTCGACCACATCGTCGACATGCGTCGCTACCAGGTGCTGATCGAGTCGAGCTTCCCCAGCGAAGCCGGCGTGATGCTGCGCAACCTGGAGAACAAGGGCAACCCGTGGGGTGCCCCGCCGAACACCCGGGAGGACTGGACCAAGGGCCTCGACTTCGCGGTCCCCCGGGTCGGCGAGGTGGACGACTTCGAATACCTGTTCTGGGTCGGCTGCGCCGGTGCCTTCGAGGACCGGGCGAAGAAGACCACCCGGGCGGTGGCGACCCTGCTGCACTCCGCCGGTGTCGATTTCGCCATCCTCGGCGAGGGCGAGACCTGCTCCGGTGACCCGGCCCGGCGCATCGGCAACGAGTTCGTCTTTCAGATGCTCGCCCAGCAGAACGTCGAGACCCTCAACGAAGCCTTCGGCGACCGCGAGCCGACCCGCCGTAAGATCGTCGCGACCTGCCCGCACTGCTTCAACACCCTGGGCAACGAGTACGGGCAGCTCGGTGGGCATTTCGAGGTCGTACACCACACGCAGTTGCTGGCCCACCTGGTCGCGACCGGCAAGTTGACCCCGGTCACCCCGCTCGACGGCGGCCTGACCTACCACGACCCGTGCTACCTGGGTCGGCACAACCGGGTGTTCAGCCCACCCCGCGAGGTGCTCGCCGCCGCGCTGACCGGTGGCTCCGACAGCGGTGGCGCGGCCACAGGCGGGTCCGGCGCGGCACCAGCCGGCGCACAACTGCGCGAGATGCCCCGAAACTCCGAGCGTTCGTTCTGCTGCGGTGCCGGCGGCGCCCGGATGTGGATGGAGGAACGGATCGGCAAGCGGGTGAACGTCGACCGCGTCGAGGAGGCGCTGTCCACCGGGGCGGAGACGATCGCCGTCGGCTGCCCGTTCTGCTTCACCATGCTCGGCGACGGGGTCACCGGCAAACAGTCCACCGGCGAGGCGGCCGAGAACGTCGAGGTCGTCGACGTCGCGACCGTGCTGCTCAGGTCGGTGCGGCCAGCGGTAGCATCGTCGGCGGTCGCCGAAGAGTAGGGAGAAGCGGGTGCTTGGTTGGGCCCGTGAGTTCCTGTCCCAACCCTGGCCGTTCGTCCTGCTCGCGCTGGTGACGGCGGTCGGCCTGGTGACGCACCGGCCACTGGCGCGGCGGCTCGGCTGGGCCCGCTGGCCGACGCTCGGCATGTTCGTCGGGGCCGCCGCGATCGCCGCCCTGACCCTGCCACCGGCACCGACCGGCGTCGGCGTACCGCTCGCTCCCGGGGTGTCGGTCGACGGGCCGGACGGCCAGGTGATCGCGGCCTGCGTCCGGTCCCTGACCGACCCGTCGGTGCTCTGGTCCGGGTTGGTGACGGTGGGCTCGTTGGGGGAACGGGTCGGCAACATCGCGATGTTCGTGCCGCTGGCGTTCTGCACCGTGCTGGCGGTGCGCCGGCCGCTGATCGCCGTCGGGGTACTGCTGCTGGCCCCGGCGGCCGTGGAGCTCGGCCAGGCCGTGTTGGGGATGGGCCGCGAGTGCGTCGGTTACGACTGGGTCAACAACGCGACCGGCGTCCTGGTCGGGGCGGTCGCGGCCGGCGCGGTCCGCCTGTTGTCCCGGTGGCTCTGGCCGGTACGCGGCGGAACACCCCACGTGGACCAGGGTGCCCCACCAACGGCGTGAGGTGGCCGCGGTCAAACTGCCCCGCAGTCAACCGCCCCCGCATCGTCCGGTGCCGCCGGGTGTGTGCGTGGACCGGGGCGTCGGCCTTGATCCAATGCGTGCCGTTCCAATAAGGTGAATCACCGACCGCTGTGTACGTCGGCCTCCGATTCCCCGTGTGCGAGGCCCAGCGATCGTCAATGAAGGAGTCGCTGCCAATGGCACGTGTGCTCACCCGTTTGCGCACTCGCAATCACACCAAGTTGCATTCTGGGTACGGGAAGCAGTCAATCGTCAGGGTCGCCCGATTCGTACTGACCCTGACGATCGTGGCCGCCGGGGTGCTGTCATCGGCGGTTCCAGGGCACGCCCAGCCGACGCTGGCCCAGATCGAGGACGAGCTGGATGCCCAGTGGCGCAAGCTGGAGCCGGTGATCGAGCAGTACAACAAGGTGCACAGCGAGCTGAAGGCCAACCGGAAGAAGTCCGCCGAGCTCGACGAGCGGATCCGGCCGCTGGCGTTGCAGGCGGACCTGGCCGCGACCGAGATCGGTGAGGTCGCCAACCGCTATTACCGCACCGGCCCGTCCAGCGAATTCAACGCGCTGCTGAAATCGGGCTCGCCGACCAGTCTCGCTGACCAGCTCATGGTGCTGGACCGGATTTCCAGTCAACGGCAGCAGCAGATCGCGGCCGTCCTGGACGCCCGGGACCGCTATCTGAGTGAGAAGCAGGCGCTCGACGCGCTGATCGCCAGGCAGCAGGCGCAGGACGAGGAACTCGCCGCCAGGCGTAAGACGATCGACGCCGACATCGAGCGGCTGGAGCAGGCGCGGGCCGCCGCGTACCAGACCGCTGGCTACACCGGAAGCTCCGGAGTCTCCGGCCCCTGCCCGGCGGTCTCGGTCGGGGGCGCCGCCGGCACCGCCCTGCGTACCGCCTGCGCCCAGATCGGCAAGCCGTACGTCTGGGGTGCCACCGGTCCGAACTCGTTCGACTGTTCGGGCCTGACCCAGTACGCGTGGGCGAGTGCCGGCGTCCAGCTCACCCACTTCACCGGATCCCAGTGGAACCAGGCGGTTCCGGTCGGTCGGGCCGAGGCGCTCCCCGGCGACCTGGTCTTCTTCTTCAGTGACCTACATCACGTGGGCATGTACATCGGCAATGGCCTGATGGTCCACGCGCCCCGCGCCGGACAACCAGTGCAAATCGAGAATATCGACCACATGCCGCTGGTCGGATTCCGCCGAGTGGGCTGAGATGGCAGGTCAAAACGGGTCTGACCAGGTCAAGCCGGTTAGTTGACCGCCGGTGGAAAGTGGGCTGGGCCGGTGCGAAAGTGCCGGTCCAGCCGGCGGGATTCGAACGCCTGAGCGACAAGCGCCGATACACTAATGGCAACCACTCGAATACGCAAAGATATGAGTAGCTGTCTCGCTTGCGTACGGAGAAGCGGTCTCTCTACCCTTGGGGATCGTCGAGTCGGGAGGACGTCAACCAACCCGGTTGACCTCGACCTGACACTGCCGAATCGTCGCGAACGACGAGCCGGGGACCACAGCACCTGGGGTGCATCCGCAGGATCAACTGCGGTAGGGCGTCTCCTTTCCGCCCGAACCCGTCAGCTGACCCGGTAGGCGGTCTGCGGACAAGGAGTCCGGTGGCTACGAGAGCCCCTCGGCGGCACTCCGGATGGTCCAGCCAGGACCACGGACGAACAGCGCCGCCCGTACGTCGACGAATCCTCACCGCGGCTGTCGCCGCCACCACCGGCATCGGACTTCTGCTGGTCGGAGCGCCAGCGCAGGCGCAACCGACTGTCGCGCAGATCGAAGCGCAGATCGACGACGCCTGGTCCGAGCTCGAGCCGACCATCGAGCGGCACAACGCCGTACGGCAGGATCTCGCCACCAAGAAGAGCCAGGCGGCGGCCCTGCAAAAGAAGATCCAGCCGCTGCAGATCCAGATCGACCTGGCCATGGAGCGGGTCAGCGAATTCGCCGCACGGTCGTACAAGGGCGGCAGCCCGTCGATGATGACCGCGATCCTGACCAGTGGGAAGCCGACCCACCTCGCCGACCAGCTCGAACTGCTCGACCAGTTCGCCCGCCGGCAGTCCAGGGACGTCCAGGTCGTCGTCGACCTGAAGGAGAAGTACGCCGCAGAGAAGGCGCCGCTGGACGAGCTGGTCACCGAGCTGACCAGCACCGAAACCCAGCTCGCGGCGAAGGCCAAGGAGATCGACGCCGAGGTCGACCGGCTCCAGGACCTGCGGCTGCAGGCATACGGCGCGACGACCACGCTCGGCTCGCTGCGCCCCGCGCCGTGCCCCGCGACCTACCCCGGCGGTGCCGCCGGCAAGGCGGTCACCTTCGCCTGCGCCCAGATCGGCAAGCCGTACATCTGGGGCTCCGCCGGCCCGACCGGCTACGACTGCTCGGGTCTGACCTCGGCCGCGTGGCGCCAGGGCGGTGTCTCGCTGCCACACAACGCCGCCCAGCAGCGGCAGCTGATCCGCAACGTCAGCCGGGACGAGCTGCGACCGGGCGACCTCATCTTCTACTACAGCCTGTCCCACGTCGGGATGTACGTCGGTGACGGCTGGATCGTGCACGCGTCGCAGACCGGTGAGCCGATCGCGATGCGCAAGATCGGTTCCGGCGTGCACAGCTACGGCAGGCCCGGCTAGACGTCACTTCTCCCCATGGCCCGGCGCACGCCGCTAGATCCCCCCGTCGCGCGGCGGCACCGGCCACCGGAAAGGCGCCCTCCCATGTCCCCCCCCGGCCTGGGAGGGCGCCTTTCGCCACTGCTATCCGGTAGGCCAGGTGTGCCACTGCTGCCAGGATCGGCTCGGCGTTGGACCCCGCTGACCCTGGTACCGCGAGCCGTAGGCCGATGAGCCGTACGGGTGCTCGGCGGGCGACGACAGCCGGAAGATGCACAGCTGACCGATCTTCATCCCCGGCCAGAGCTTGATCGGCAGGTTCGCGACGTTGGACAGCTCCAAGGTGACGTGACCGGAGAAGCCAGGATCGATGAACCCGGCGGTGGAGTGGGTGAGCAGACCGAGCCGCCCGAGGCTCGACTTGCCCTCCAGCCGCGCGGCGAGCCCGTCGCCCAGTGACACGACTTCGAGCGTCGAGGCGAGCACGAACTCGCCAGGGTGCAGCACGAACGGATCCCCGGTCGGCACCTCGACCTGGGAGGTCAGGTCGTCCTGGCGGGTGGCCGGGTCGATGTGGGTGTAGAGGTGGTTGTTGAAGACCCGGAAGTGGCAGTCGAGCCGGACGTCGATGCTCGACGGCTGGATCAGCGACGGCTCGAACGGGTCGAGGGAGAGGCCACCGGTCTTGGTCTCCGCGACGATGTCCCGGTCGGAGAGGAGCATCGTCACACGATAGCGACCACAGCCCGGACGACCTGGACAGGGCGTTGAAGACCGGCACGTCGGCTACCAATTCGAACAGGTGTTCGACTAGACTGTCGACATGGCAACTTGGTCCGAGTTCGCAGCCGATGAGCCCCGGCTGGCCACGGCGATCCGGCTCCTCATGCAGCAGTACGGCCCTGGCCTGGGTTACCTCGCCACGGTCCGGGCCGACGGCGGCCCCCGCATCCACCCGGTCTCGCCGGTGATCACCGACCACGGGCTGTACTGCTTCATCATCGACTCGCCGAAGCGGCGCGACCTGGAACGCGACGGGCGGTACGCGCTGCACTCGTTTCCGCCGGAGGAGAGCGACGACGAGGCGTATCTCGCCGGCCGCGCCCACCCGGTGACCGATGTCGACAAGGTCGCCCAGCTCGCCGACGACCTGCGGGCGGTGCCCAATGTCGACTGGCGACTGTTCGAGTTCACCGTCGACGTGGCGATGATGGCGCATCGGGGCGGCACCACCGGCCAACTGACCGCCGTCGCCGAGGACGCCGCGGTCCAGGTCTGGCTGGATCCGGCTAGCAGCAGCGCCCACAGCTCGATGCCCACGGCGGTTGCCTGCTGATCGGCGCGCCTGACGGGCTGTTGCGTACCTGCCGTGCGGACCAGGTAGAGTAGGACCGCTCGCGGGTGTAGTTCAATGGCAGAACATCAGCTTCCCAAGCTGACAGTGCGGGTTCGATTCCCGTCACCCGCTCCACCCCGAAAGCCCTGGTCAGGACGCTAGTCCCAACCAGGGCTTTGTGTTGCCAGGTGACCGAAACCGCAGGGGGCCGAACCACTAGCTCGCATTCGAGAGCGACGCGGTCCGTGCTGCCGCCGAGGAGATACGTCGTCGGGCGGATGCGACTGCGGGACGTACGCGTCGCCGACGCGCATCAGCGTTTCGCATTTGCCGGGGCGGCGCGTCCGGCGCGTTCAGCCTGGTGGCGTCGCGACGGCCATGTGCTGGCCGATCTGCCGTCTACCTGAAGGCCGGCTGAGCCGGTTCCGACCGTGTCAGCCGTCAGGCTGCTGCTGGTGTGGCCGATGCTGCTTGATCCAGTCGACGACATCGGCCCGGTTCCACACGTCGCCCATACGCAGCTTGGCGACTGGTGCGGGAAAGTCCCGGTGCCGGCTGATCACCCACGCCCTCTGTCTGGTGACACCGAGCATCTCGGCAAGCTCCCATGCGCCGACGAGTTCCACGCCCTGAACTTTGGACCATTTGGACCTGCTGTTGACATCTCACAACAGCAGGTAACACCATCGAGGGATGACTGCCATGGATGACGACCGTTGGTTGGAGACGGACTCCGGCCACGAGCACGAGTGCCAAACCGACGAACCCGACCCGGCGCCCAGCCAAGACGAGATCGATCAGGCGGCTCGGGACATCCGGGCAGCCCACCACTCACCGGACGGTCGGATCTGGCCCAAGTGCGGCCAGTGCCACAAGCTCGGCTGCGAGTCGCTGGAGTGGGCGATCGTTCAGCTCGACAAGCTCCGCGACCGCCTGGTCGCCGAAGGCAAGCGCGACGACCCCGAGTTCGCGTGGCTCGACGGGGAAGACCGCGAGTGCCACATCGACCTACCAACCGCAGGACAGAACCTGGTCGGTGCGGCACCGGGCGTGGTTCTTCGCTGGACGTACGAGGACATGAAGGAGGAGCACGGCGAGTCCGGAGCACGGATGATCCTCGCTGACCTGATGGACGCCTGGCAGGAGAACGGAGGGCAGCCAGTGACCGCCGAACAGATCGAAGCAGCCGGCATCCGCCGCACCCTGCATGACGCCTAAGGGTCTCACCGCCGTATCGCAAACGGTCCGTCACGTGATCACACGCGACGGACCGCTGCTTATCGATCATGTTTGCCGTGCGGGAACGTCATCCCATGGCATCCAACAGCATGGGGCAGGTACCGACCGAGCCGTCGAAGACGGACAGTCTCCGGGATGTCGGATGCCAAGCTGGCGGCCGGTCAAGCCCGAGCGACGCGATGCGACGCAGGAAAGGTGCGTCCATGCGGGTGGGTCGGGCGCGGCGTTACTCCGTGCTCTTGAGCGCCCACCCATGTACGTCAGCGTCCCTTACCGTTACGCTTGCAATATGGCCCAGAGGAAGCAGCAGCCGGAGTCGACCTCTCGCAGGTCAGTCGTCGTGCGCGCTACTAAGACGGGCGTCCACGTTTCGAAGTCTGGCGTCTGGTCGAAAGCCAGGAGTATCGACGAGGTGAAGGCCGCCGCCCAGCGGATCAAAGGAGCTCGGGCCAGGTCAGCTGGAGTGCCACCTCCGAAGCCGGACGCCGAGCGGGTTGATCTGCCCGGCTTTGTCGGGATGCTGCGCGCCGGTCGAGTCGATCTTGCGGTTCGCGCCAAGGACATTGTTCGCGGCACTGACGCCGAGAGGTGACCGCTCGCACGCCGCGGCCCTTTGTGGTGGTCGACACTGGGCCCTTGGTCGCTATGATCAACAAGGATGATGAACACCATACGTCCTGTGTGAAGTGGCTTGAACTGGCGTTACGAGAGCGGCGGACGCTGGTGATCCCGGTTTTGGTGATCACCGAGGTCTGCTACCTGCTCAAGAGGACGGCAGGCAGCGGACACGGAGCGGCGTTCCTTGACGAAGTATCCCGCACCCCGGCGTACTTCCGCCTCTTCTGTCCAGGTCGGGCCGACTTCAACAGGATGGGGCAGCTTGTGCGGAAGTATGCAGATCTGCCGCTGGGTGCGACCGACGCTGCGGTGATCGCCGCAGCGGAGCGCTTTGGCACGACCGAGATCGCAACCGTCGATAGACGGATGGCGGCCGCCGTCAAGGTCGCGGACCGTTACCCGGTCACCGTCGTGCCCTAGCTCCGCCATAGAAGGCGACCAGCGGGCCACTTTGTGAGTACGGCGGTTGCCCGGCGCAGGTCTGATCCGTGACCGGGGGTTCAGTGCTTCTGCTGGTAGCAGATCTCCCGGCCTGGGCAGGAAAATCCGAGCCGGATCGCGACAGACTGGCGTCGTGACCACGATTTCACTGCAAGCGAGTCCGTCCGATGCCGGTGGTTGGCTGCGACTCGCCCGCAAGTGCGAGACCGCCGGATTCGACGCCCTACTCGTCGCGGATCACCCAGGCTCGGTGGCCTCGCCCTTCGTCGCTCTTGCGGCTGCAGCTGCAGTAACGTCGACGATCGGGCTCGGCTCGTACGTATCCAATGCCGGAGTCCGCGAACCCATCCTGCTTGCGGCCGATGTCGCCACGCTCGATGTGGTCTCCGGCGGCCGCGCCCGCCTCGGCCTTGGCGCTGGCCACACCCCGGCCGAGTGGGAGGCGATCGGGCGGCATCGTCCCGATGTCGTGGGGCGGGTACGGCGGTGCATAGCGGTGGCGGAAGCCGTGGGTGCCCTGCTCGACGGTGAAGAGGTGGATGCCGACACCCCTGAGGTCGCCGCACGCGCGGCCCGGCTGATCGGGCCAAGGCCAGTGCGGGAGCGGGTGCCGCTCACTCTCGGCACGGGCAACTCCCATCTGTTGCGCTGGGCGGGTGCCAACGCCGATGTCGTCGGACTCACCGGCTTCGGTCGCACCCTCCCCGACGGGCACACGCACCGGACCCGCTGGCGCAGGGACGAGATCGAGGCACAGCTGCGGCACATCGAGGCTGGCACCTCTCCGCCATCGCCGAGCACGAGAGGCGCTGGGGTGTCACCCGTTATGTCGTACGCGAAGATGCCTTGGATCCGTTGACCCCGGTGATCGGAGAGCTGAGTCCGCTGCAGTACGAGGTCCCGCCGACCTGAAACGGGTGGAGGCGGCTCAGCGCCGCGACCCGGCACTCGACGACCTGGGTACGGTTGGCTCGTTCGGCCGGTGACCAGTGCGCCTGCTGGCTGGTCACCTGGCCGGCCCACTTGCGGTAGAGCAGCCCTGCCTCGCCGATGAAGTGCCCGTCGCTGACCGTGCTCGCGGCGAGCAGGAGGCCGGTGTCCTCCGAGGCGGGCAGCGCCATCCAGCCGCCGAGGGCGAACAGCAGATCGGTCCGGATGCACAGGGTCGCCGGGTGCACCGGCAGTTGGTGGGCGTTCGCCTGCCAGTGCCGGTGCACCGTCCCGGCGGGCAGCCGGCCGGGTGCCGGGTCGGTGGCTACCGTCGAGGTGCTGCCCTCCGGGGCCAGGTCCAGCGCCCGCGCCGTGGTCCAGCCGATGGTCGGATCGGCTGTGAGGACCGCGATGTCGCGGGCCAACTCGTCAGGGGTCAGCCGGTCGTCGGCGTCGAGCACCTTTACCAGCGAGCCTTCCGCCCGGGACAGCGCCATGGTCCGGGTGACGCCCGGTCCACCCGGCCGGTTGGTCCCCGTACTGATTCGGGGGTCGTCGGGCAGGGCGGCGGCGACCGCACCGGTCTGCCCGTCCTCCTGGACCAGCCAGCGCCACTGCCAGCCGGCGGGTAGTCGCTGGTCGCGCAGTGAGGCGTACGCGTCGGTCAGGAACGGGATGCTCGGCGGATGGACGGGGGTGACCACCGAGATGATCCGGGGTGACCGCTGCACCGGTACGACTTTACCGGTGGTGGTTGATCCGGGACCTACGGTCGGGCCGGCGGGTGTCCTGGTACTAATTGTCCATGCCGGAATCGACGGATCCGCGCTCGGTGGATGCCGCCCACTCCCGCCCCGCCGGGGTGGACGATGCCACCGTGGCCGCGCTGGGTGAGCTGAGCAAGGCGCTGGAGACGGTGCACCGCGCCCGTGGCCACCTCTACTCGATGCATCAGCTGATCGGCGGGGCGGACGCGACGTTGGACCGGGCGGTCGAGCTGCTCCGCGCGGCCGGCCATCAGCGGATCGCGGACCGGGTGGAAGCTGACCTGATCGGCCGTAACGTGCTGCCGGGCCGGTGGACGTTCCAGCTGGTCGAGGAGTTCGACGACGGCTACTACGCGACGTTTCAGGAGGTGGAGCGGGCGGCCAGGGACGAGCTGGTGGCCGGTCGCCGGCACATCCACGAGGCGGAGATGAAGCAGTCGCGGCGGACGGCCGGCCGCCCGGGTCACGAGGCGACGCCGTAGCGCGCTTCAGAGTTCCGTACTGTGCAACAGGCTCCGGAGGCGTAGTTCGTCGGCGACGGCCGGCGGGCAGTCGGCGACGATGACGGCGCTGCCGGTCACGGTCGCCTGCCTGGCGCGCGCGAGCTGGGCCATCGCCCGAAGTTGGGCACCACTGGTTGCCCAGTCGTCGACCAGGAGCACTCGGTCACCGGGGTGCAGGTGCCGGTCGCGGATGCCGAGGCGCAGCGTTCGGCCACGGTAGTCTGGCGCCGTCGTGGTCCAGGTGGTGGCGTCGGCGATGGCCCGCTGCGGATCTTCCTTGTACGCGGGTACGACGCCCACCCCGAGCGCGGTGGCCACCAACGGGCCGACGAGCAGCCCGGTCACCTGTGGTGTCATCACCACGGTCGGCTGGTCGGCGGCGACCAGGGTGGCGAGTGCGGGGCCGATGCCGGCGAGGATGGCCGGCTCTCGCCACCAGCCGGACGCGTCGCTGACCAGGTGACTGCTGCCCGGTCCGGGGTCGTGCCAGCGGAACGCGGCGATGAGCAGGTGCCGGATCTGGTCGGTCACCGCCCGAGTATGCCCGGCAGTCAGGATCGGCCGGGCACCTGTCAGACGAGCCGGTGGCCCTGGTTGGCTTGACACGGCAAGTGCTGCTCCGGTTACCGTGCCGGGCGAATTATGTTGTCCCCGGCCAGGAGTGTGCCATGACCCCTCGGCACCGCACTGAGCATTCGTCCCGGCTGCGGTTCGCACCGTGGCTGGTGGTCGCCCTCGTCGTCGTGGTGCTGGCCGGCGGGGCCACGGCGGCGCTGGGGTTGACCGGCGGCGCGGACCCGTCGGTGACGGTCTCGTACTCGGTCGCCCCTGGTACGCCGGTGCCCGGCGAATCCGCCGGTGACCTGGCTGCGGACCCGGGCGCGTCGCCGACACCGGAGCGCTCGACCGAGTCGGCACGGGCGGCCCGTGGTGCCGACCGGGCCGCCACGACGAGTTCGCCGGCTCCGACAGCGGCTCCGACAGCGGCGCGGCCGTCCACCCCGGCGGCGGCAGACAGCCCGGCCGGATCGAGCGCTCAGACCGCCGGCTCGACGACCGTGGTCGACAGTGGCACCTGCGGCGCGTCCTACTACGCGAGTGGGCAGGTGACCGCGAACGGTGAGTCGTTCGACCCGTCCGGGCTGACCGCCGCGCACCGCACCTTGGCGTTCGGCACGAAGGTGCGGGTGATCAACCCGCAGAGCGGAGCCGCCGTCGTGGTGCGGATCAACGATCGGGGTCCGTTCGTGGACGGCCGGTGCCTGGATCTGGCTCGTGGGGCATTTGAGAAGATTGCCGCGCTTGCTGTGGGGCACCTCGAGGTCCGGTACGAGATTCTCGGCGACTGACTGCGATGACTGACTAGCCAATCAGGGCTGAAGTGCTGGTCAGCGGCGGTCTGTGCCATTCCGATTTTTGACCGCAGGTTGAGCAACCGGTTTCTGCCGGTGGAGGCACGCGGGGCGGGGCGAGCGTCCTGAGTACCCCAGGTGGCCAGAACCGGGTCAGACGAGGGGTCAACACCGTTGGGCCACCGCCGCTGATGAGTCATGCTGTTTCGCGTACCCATGCACATCATCCCGACGGGCGGTCGCCGCCCGCTCAGTTCCGGATCCCGCGTCGGCCTCGGCGCGGCCCTCGTGCTGCTCACTCTCGTCTCGGTGGTCGAGATCGCCGACGGCACCGGAGCGAACTACGTCGGGCTGGTGGCTGCGGCTCCGTTCCTTGCCGCCGCCTTCGCCACCTGGCGGGTGGTGCTCTTCATCGGCGTGTTGGCCACCCTGGTCGGCGGGACGTTCGCGCTGACCGGTCAGATGGTGTCGCTGGCCACCGCCGTCAACGTCGTCGGTATCGCGCTGGCCACCGGCCTGGCGGCAGCGGTCGCGGTGATCCGGGAACGCCAGGCGCGGCAGATCGCCGAACTGTCCCGGCTCGCCTCAGTGGCCCAGCAGGCGGTGCTTCGCCCGCTCGGGCCGCAGGTCGGTACGCTGGCGGTGGCGGGTCGCTACATCTCGGCCACCGCCGCCGCCGACATCGGCGGCGACCTCTACGAGGCGGTCGACACGCCCTACGGCGTACGGATGATCATCGGCGATGTGCGCGGCAAGGGTCTGGACGCCGTGCGGCTGGCCAGTATCGTGCTTGGTTCGTACCGACATGTCGCGTACGAGCGTGCCGACCTGCGGGCGATCGTCGCGGATCTCGATCGGGCGGTGGCCCGCAGCGTCGGCGACGAGGACTTCGTGACCGCCGCCCTCGTCGAGGAACGTGGCGGCACGCTGACCATCGTCAACTGCGGCCACCCAGCGCCGCTGCTGTTGCGGCGGGGCGAGGTGATCGCGTTGGAACCGCCGGCGCCGGCGCCGCCGCTGGGTTTCATGCCGGTGGTACGCCCACGCGTCGAGCGCCTGGAGCCAGGTGACCGGTTGCTGCTGTTCACCGACGGACTGGGGGAGGCACGGCGCGACGGCGCGTTCTTCCCGACAGCGGAACGAGCATGGCGACTGCTCGGTCACGGAAAGGTCGGTGACGGCCTGGCGTCGTTGGAGACGGCCCTGATCGAATGGGTGTACGGCCGGCTCGACGACGACATCGCGCTGGTGCTGATGGAGTACACCGGGTCCGGGGCGGTGCCGGCTCCGTCCGTGCCGAGCTGGGAGGTCGGCGCCGCCGAAGGCTGATCTGGTCAGGCGAGGCGGGGTACGGCCAGAAAGCTGTTGCCGGTGCTGAGGGCCCGGTGGCGACCGACGTAGCGGCGACCGGCGATGGGGTCGATCAGCGAATCGAACAGTCGGATGATGGACACCTCGACCTCCTCGGGTTGAATCGGGCGGTTATCCGGATTTGCCGTTTTGCAGCAGTCTCGCACCGAGCAAAACGATCTCCCGCGAAGTCGGTAACGGCCGACGCATCATCCTTTAGCTCCCTTCACGGTCATTGCCCTCCAAACGGACTAAAGCCGTCCAATTGACCGCCTGTCGGGTGGGGTGGCTTCAGTCACTGTGCTAGATGGGCTTGTCGGTGGCTACCCAGGAGTAATACAGTGGTGGTTACTGACCAGTAACACTTCCGGGAGCGGGGGCCACCACTCGATGACCCACTACAAGAGCAACCTCAGGGATCTTGAGTTCAACCTCTTCGAGGTCTTCGGCGCTGACCGCACCCTCGGCCAGGCGCCCTACGCCGACCTCGACGTCGACACCGCGCGGAGCATCCTCGCCGAGGTCGACCGGTTGGCCCGCGAGGAGTTCGCGGCCAGCTTCGTGCCGGGCGACCGCAATCCGCCGGTCTTCGACCCGGCCACCCACTCGGTGCGCATGCCGCCGGAGTTCCACCGTTCGTTCCAGGCGTTCATGGCCGCCGAGTTCTGGCGGTTGGACCTGCCGGAGGCGCTGGGCGGCACCAACGCGCCCCGTGCACTCTGGTGGTCACTGGCTGACCTGGTGCTCGGCTCCAACGCGCCGATCTGGATGTACGCCTCCGGACCGTCCTTCGCCCACACCCTCTACGTCGAGGGCACCCCGGAGCAGAAGGAATGGGCGAAGCTCTTCGTCGACAAGCAGTGGGCGTCGACCATGGTGCTGACCGAGCCGGACGCCGGATCCGACGTCGGTGCCGGCCGTACCCGGGCGATCCCGCAGCCGGACGGCTCCTTCCGCATCGAGGGCGTCAAGCGGTTCATCACCAGCGGTGAGCACGACCTGAGCGACAACATCATCCACTACGTGCTGGCCCGCCCGGTCGGCGTGGAAGGCGCCGGCGGCCCCGGGACAAAGGGCCTGTCCCTGTTCGTCGTGCCGAAGTTCCACTTCGACCCGGCTACCGGGGAGCTCGGCGACCGCAACGGTGTCTTCGCAACCAACGTCGAGCACAAAATGGGCCTGAAGGTCTCCACCACCTGCGAGCTCACCTTCGGTGAGCACGGCGTGCCGGCCAAGGGCTGGCTGCTCGGCGACGTGCACGACGGCATCCGGCAGATGTTCCTGATCATCGAGTACGCCCGGATGCTGGTCGGCGCGAAGTCGATCGCCACCCTGTCCACCGGCTACCTCAACGCCCTGGAGTACGCCAAGAACCGGGTGCAGGGCGCCGACCTGCTGCAGAGCACTGACAAGTCGGCGCCCCGGGTCGCGATCACCAACCACCCGGACGTACGCCGTTCGCTGATGCTGCAGAAGTCGTACGCCGAAGGTCTGCGTGCTCTCGTCTGCTACACCGCCAGCTGGCAGGACAAGATCAACATCGCTCGGGCGGCTGGCGACGAGGAGACCGTCAAGGTTGCCAAACGGGTCAACGACCTGCTGTTGCCGCTGGTCAAGGGGTGCGGTTCGGAACGCGCGTACGAACTGCTCAGCCACGAGTCGCTGCAGACCTTCGGCGGATCCGGCTTCCTGGAGGACTACCCACTCGAGCAGTACGTCCGGGACTCGAAGATCGACACCCTGTACGAGGGCACCACCGCGATCCAGAGCCTCGACCTGTTCTTCCGCAAGATCGTGCGGGACAACGGCCAGTCGCTGATGGCGGTCGCCACCGAGATCCAGGGCTTCATCGAGGCCGAGGGCGGCAACGGCCAGCTCAAGGAGGAGCGGGCGGCCCTCGGCCGGGCGCTCGGCGAGGTGCAGAACATCCTCGGTGTGATGACCGGCTGGCTCGGTGAGGTGCAGGGCGGTGAGCCACGCTCGCTGTACAAGGTCGGGCTGAGCAGCCGCCGACTGCTGCTGGCCCTCGGCGACGTGGTGATCGCCTGGCTGCTGCAGCGCCAGGCCGAGGTCGCGTTGGCCGCGTTGACCGGTGACGTCACGGCCGCCGATCGATCCTTCTACCAGGGCAAGGTCGCCGCCGCCCGGTTCTTCGCCAGCGAGGTGCTGCCCCGCATCGGTGCGGATCGTCGGATCATCGCCGGCACGTCGCTCGACGTGATGGATTTGCCCGAGGACGCCTTCTGACCGGTTGAGGCCTGAAACCCCACCCTCACCCCACGCGTCGTGCGGCCGGCGGGAGCCCCCTGCTCGCCGGCCGCTCCCGCGTCCCCCGCCGTTTCGCACGCTGCCTGCCGGGTAGATCAGCAGGCGATCGCACAACTTGTAGCGACCGCACAAGGAGTGCACATGGGTATCGGCAGTGGAATCTTCCTCATCGCAGTAGGCGCCATCCTGGCGTACGCCGTCCGGGCGGACGTCTGGTGGCTCGACGTGCAAGCCGTGGGCTGGGTGCTGATGCTGGCGGGCCTGGCGATCCTGCTCACCGTGCTCTGGTTCTGGAACGACCGTCGCCGGCGGGCCCGGACGGTGATCGTCGAAGAGAACAAACTCTCCCATCCGGCGCAGATGGTCCCGCCGCCGGCGGAACCGCCGCAGCCACCCAACTGACTCGGACCGACTCCGTGTACACCGCACGGGTGGGCGAACCGCACCGGCTCAGCCGGCGTTCGCCCCCCGCGCGGTGTACGTGTTCGCCAACGGGGCCGCCTCCGGCCCGCACCCGGACCAGTCACCGGTGAACTCGTGCACGGCGATCCCGCAGGTGCGCAGCCCGCTGTCGCTGGCACCGGCCGGGTCCAGCAGGGCCGAGAAGTAGGAGATCGTCGGGTTGTGCCCGACGACGAGCACCCGGCCGGTCGGTTCGTCGAGCTTCTGCAACAGGGTGAGCAGGTCGCGGACGGTTCCGCCGTACAACAGGGGTTCGAACCGGGTCGGGACCTGCGGACCCGCCGCCGACACCTCGTGCCAGGTCTGCCGGGTGCGTCGCGCCGGCGAGCAGAGCACCAACTCGGGCCAGAGTTCCTCGCTCACCAGCCAGCGTCCCGCGTGCGCCGCGTCCGAGTGACCGCGGGGCGTGAGCCCACGTTCGGTGTCCGCCATCTGGTCAGGCTGCTCGGCCTTGGCGTGGCGCAGCAGCACGATCCCGCGTCGCGTCATGCGGACAGCATGCCTGATTGAGCCGAGAAGTGCCTGGGTACATCGGTGCGCGCCGCTACCTCACAAGCGGTGTCCGGCCGGCACGACGATGCCGGCAGTAGCCAAGGAGGTTCGAAGTGGGTATCGGTGGCAGCATCTTCCTCATCGCTCTGGGTGCGATCCTGGCCTTCGCGGTCGAGGCTGAACTGGGCTTTCTCGACTTGACCACCGTCGGCTGGGTGTTGATGGTCGCCGGTGTGTTCGGGCTCGTGCTGACCCTGTGGTTCTGGCAGAGCCGGCGGCGCACGGTGGTGGCCCGGTCCGACGAGCCGGCAGTCGCGGCGGCTCCGATGGAGAACGACCGGGTGGTCGAGGAGCAGCAGTACCGGGAGGTCCGTCGCCCGGGACGCCCCGTCTGAGCCCGCCCCTCGCGGCGATCTTGCAGTTATCGACAGGATTTGTCCACCTTGTCCGTCGATAACTGCAAGATCGCCGCGATGTTGGGGGTGGGTGGGCCGGTCAGGCGTAGAGGGCGAAGTAGATCGCGATGTGGTGGCAGAGCGCGGCCACCAGGGTGCATGCGTGGAAGAACTCGTGGTGGCCGAAGACCGTCGGCCACGGGTTCGGCCGCCGTAGCGCGTAGAAGATCGCGCCGACGCTGTACACCGCGCCGCCGATGATCAGCAGCACCAACGCGGTGACGCCGCCGTAGTGGAGAATGTCGGGCAGCACCGCCACCGCGACCCAACCGAGGGCGATGTAGAGCGGGGCTCCCGCCCAGCGCGGCAGATGCGGCCAGATCAGTTTCATCGCCACCCCCCCGAGGGCTCCCGCCCACACCACCGCGAGCATGGTCGCCGCGCTGCGTCCGGGCAGCAGGAGCAGACAGAACGGTGTATATGTACCAGCGATGAAGACGAAGATCATCGAGTGGTCGAGTCGGCGCATCACCTGGTAGGCGCGCTCCGACCAGACCCGGCGGTGATACAGCGCGCTGGTGCCGAACAGTCCGCAGACCGTCA
Organism: Micromonospora sp. LOL_023; assembly: GCF_048060115.1. Classification (NCBI taxonomy): domain Bacteria; kingdom Bacillati; phylum Actinomycetota; class Actinomycetes; order Micromonosporales; family Micromonosporaceae; genus Micromonospora; species Micromonospora sp. LOL_023. The sequence continues at coordinate 110,243 of NZ_JBHMIM010000006.1, read as the reverse complement.
GGCTGTAGACGACGCAGCTGATCAGCGGGGTCCAGCCCGGTCGGGTAGCCGCCAGCGAGCAGAGCACGATCCCGCTGACCAGGGCTACGAAGAAGGCGTACGTGTGCAGCCAGCCGCGCATCCGAGGTTTGCCCAGGTCGACCGGCTTGAGGCGAAGGGGTGCTTCGGTGGTCACGAGATAAGGCTACGGCACCGTAGGTTACTGTCTGGTAGTGAATCGCCTCACGTCAGCTGGTGCCGCTGCGCGAAGATGGCCACATGCGGTTGCGTTCGGTCGGCCGCCGGGCGTTGCTACTCGAGTGGCCCACGCCGGCGGCCGCAGACATCGAGGCGTGGCGAGCTGAGCTGAGCCGCCGCCGTGACCTCGGTGAGCTGGCCGTCGTCGACATCGTGCCCGCCGCCCGGACGATCCTGCTCGATGGACTGCCCGACCCGGCGGCCACCGTGACACAGGTCGCCAACTGGCCGCCGCCGGTGCCCAGCGAAACCGCCAGCGTCACGGTGGTCACCGTGCCGGTCCGCTACGACGGACCGGACCTGCCGCAGGTGGCCCGGCACTGGGCCGTCGACGTCGCCGGGGCCGTCGAGCGCCTCACCGGTATCGAGTTCACCGTGGCGTTCTGCGGCTTTGCTCCCGGGTTCGGATACCTGACCGGGCTGCCTGCCGGCTGGACGGTGCCACGCCGCGCCAGCCCACGCCCGGCGGTACCGGCCGGGTCGGTCGCCCTGGCCGGCGAGTACGCCGGGATCTATCCGACCGCGTCGCCCGGAGGCTGGCAACTGGTCGGCCGTACCGACCTGGTGCTGTTCGACCTCGACCGCGAGCAGCCCGCGACCCTCGCTCCGGGCACCCGGGTCCGGCTGAGCCCGGTCGGACCGCCGCCGGATCCGCCCCGGCGACTGCCGGACCCGGCCCGGGGGCCGCGATGATCGAAGTGGTCCGGGCCGGTGCCCTCACCACCGTGCAGGACCACGGCCGCCCCGGCTGGGCACACCTCGGCGTGCCCCGGGCCGGTGCCCTCGACCAGCCGGCGCTCGCGTTGGCCAACCGGCTGGTCGGCAACCCGCCAGCGGCCGCCGGCCTGGAGGTCACCCTCACCGGTTGCACGCTGCGCTTCCCTGCCGGGGCCACGATCGCGCTCACCGGAGCACCCGCCACGATGCTGCTCGGCCCGATCGGGTCCGGTACGCCGCAGCCCGCCGGCCGCCGGATGGGGTTCCTGACCCCGGAGCCGGTGCCGGCCGGTGGGCTGGTCAGGATCGGCCCGGCCAGCTACGGGGTACGCAGCTATCTGGCGGTGACCGGCGGGATCGCCGTACCGCCGGTGTTGGGCAGCCGGTCGACCGACACCCTGGCCGGCATCGGTCCGGCGCCGCTGGCCGACGGCGACGTGCTGCCGATCGGCGAGCGCCCGGCGGCCGGGCGGCCGGGCGGCCTGTTGCCCGCGGCCGACGCCGTTGGCTGGTCGGCCCCACCCGATCCGGTCCGACTCGCCATCCGGCTCGGCCCGCGCGCCGACTGGTTCACCGGCGAGGCGGTCCGGCGGCTGTTCGACACCGCGTACGCGGTGAGCCCGGTGAGCAACCGGATCGGTGTCCGGCTGACCGGCGCGGCACTGCCCCGGGCCATCGCCGAGGAGTTGCCCAGCGAAGGGCTGGTGCTCGGTGCCGTCCAGGTCCCCGGCGACGGTCAGCCGCTGATCTTCCTCGCGGATCACCCGACCACCGGCGGCTACCCGGTCATCGGCGTGGTCGACGACGTCACCGCGCTCGCTCAGGCCAGGCCGGGCACTACCGTGGAGTTCCATGGACCTCAACGCTGATCTGGGGGAGGGCTTCGGCGTCTGGCGCCTCGGCGACGACGAGGCACTGCTCGACATCGTCACCTCCGCCAACGTCGCCTGCGGATTCCACGCCGGCGACCCGGCGACGATGCGGCGGGTCTGTGCCGCGGCCGCCGCCCGTGGCGTGGTCGTCGGCGCGCAGGTGGGCTACCGCGACCTGGTTGGCTTCGGCCGGCGACGGATCGACTACCGCTTCGACGAACTCCGCGACGACGTGCTCTACCAGATCGCCGCGTTGGACGGACTCTGTCGGGTCGCCGGTGCCCGGGTGCGGTACGTCAAACCGCACGGGGCGCTGTACAACACCGCCTGTGTCGACGAGGCGCAGGCGGCAGCGGTCGTCGCCGCCGTGGTCGACTTCGATCCGACCCTGCCGATCCTCTGCCTGCCCGGTTCGGTGCTCGGGCAACTTGCCACCGGTGCCGGGCTGCGCCATGTCGACGAAGGGTTCGCCGACCGCGGCTACCTGTCGGACGGGCGGCTGGTGCCCCGTGGTGAGCCCGGTGCGCTGCTCGACGACCACGCGACGGTCGTCGCCCAGGCGCTGTCGATGGTGGTCGACCACACCGTGACCGCAACGGACGGCACGGTGGTCGGCTGCCCCGTCGAGTCGATCTGCGTTCACGGGGACACGCCCGGAGCGGTCGCGCTGGCCCAGCGGATCCGCGCCGCCCTGGAATCCGCCAGCCAGCGGGTCGGTGCCTTCGTCTGATCCGCCGGCCGAGCCGTGTCTGCCGGCCGAGCTGCGGTCTGCCGGCCGAGCCGTGTCTGCCGGCCGAGCCGTGTCTGCCGGCCGAGCCGTGTCTGCCGGCCGAGCTGCGGTCTGCCGGCCGAGCTGCGGTCTGCCGGCCGAGCCTCAGCCGCCGGCCGGGTCGATGCCGCGCAGGACCAGCGGTACTCGGGTCACCCCGGCCGGGTCGATCCGCACCGGCACACCCCAGTCCTGTCGGGTCAGGTGACAGGCGGCATGCTCGTTGTCGGCGTCGCAGGTCGCGGCCTGGGCCACTACCTGCAGCACGCCGGCCGGCACCGACGGGTCGAGGACGAGGCGGCGGCTGAGCCCGGTGTCGGTGCCCGCGCCGGAGCGCAACAGCGCCGGCGGATCGGCGGAGACCTCGAGCCGGGTCGCCGGGCCGAAACTGGTGTCGAGCTTCTGCCCGGGTGCGGGAGTGAAGACCACGTCCAGGCGCACCTCACCGGGTGCCACCAGCATCGGCGGGCGTTCGGCCCGCTGCCGTACGCCCTCGACGGTGGCTCCGGCAGCAGACAGGGCACCCGGGGCGATCCGGGTCAGCCGATGCGCGGCGGACTCCACCACCCAGACCGCGCCGTCGGCGGTCACCAGCACGTCGCTCGGCTCGGCCAACCCGTCCGTCACCGTCGTCACCCGATCGCTGGCCGGGTCGTAGCGGCGGATGGCCCCGTTGTAGGTGTCCGCGACCAGCACCGAACCGTCCGCCAACGCGCAGACCCCGAGCGGGTGCTGCAGCAGCGCCTCAGCCGCCGCCCCGTCGACCTGTCCGAAGTCGAACAGTCCCTGTCCGACGACGGTACGCAGTTCACCGTCGGCGAGCCGCCGCAGCGCGCTGGTCTCGCTGTCGGCGATCCACAACTGATCCCCGTCGACGCCGGTCGCCAGGCCGGACGGCTGCGCCAGCCAGACGTCCGGGATCGGGCCGTCGCGCAACGACTCGACGGTGGTGCCGGCGTACATGCCGGCGGCCCGCCGGATCGGATCGAACCACCACAGTTGGTGGATACCGGCCATCGCGACGATCACCCGGTCGTCGTACCAGGCGAGATCCCACGGTGAGGAGAGGTCGACGGAGAGCGCGTCGTGTGCGTCGTAGTTGACGGTGGAGCGCCATTGACGGCCGGAGCCGGCGACCGTGACGACCTCACCGGTGGTCATCCGTACACCGCGCAGCAGATGGTTGACCGTATCGGCGACCAGGACGTCGTAGCCGGCGACGGCGGCGATCTGTGCCGGCAGCCGCAGCAGCCCCTGCGGTTCGCTGAACCGGGCGGATTCGGGGCCGCCGTCGGTGCGTCCACGCGCTCCTGAACCGATGCGTCGACGTACCGTCTCGCCGTCGGGGGCCAACTCCACCAGCGAGTGCCGGGCGGAGTCGGAGACCAGCAGCGCGTCGTCGTCGAGCGCGACCGCCTTGCCCGGGAAGCGCAGCGTCGTATCGACCGGTGCCGGCGGTACGTACGGGCCGTCACCCCGGTGCAGGGTGCCTTTTGCCTGGTGCGTTTCGATCAGTTGGTCGATCTCCCGGGCCAGGCCATCGGCGTGTCCTTCGCCGGCCATCGTGGCGACGACGTAGCTCTCCGGGTCCACCAGCACCAACGTCGGCCAGGCGCGGGCAGCGTACTGTTGCCACATGTCCAGTTCCGGATCGTCGAGCACCGGGTGGGTCACGCCGTAGCGCTCGACGGCCGCGGCCACCGCGGCTGGGTCCCGTTCGTGAGCGAACTTCGGCGAATGTACGCCGACCACCACCAGTACGTCGGCGTACTTCTCCTCCAGCGGGCGCAACTCGTCCAGCACGTGCAGACAGTTGACGCAGCAGAAGGTCCAGAAGTCCAGCAGGACGATCCGCCCGCGCAGGTCGCGCAGCGTCAGCTGTCGTCCATCGGTGTTCAGCCACTGGCGCCCGTTGAGTTCGGGTGCGCGGACACGTGACGACCTCGGCATACCGCAGACCCTGCCATGGCGGCGATGGTGGCGGTCGGTCGGGCCCGCCGACTGGGTCAAGGTGCCGTGCCGTACCTGTCGGCACGGCACCTTCCGGAAATGGTTGGGCAGCGGGTCAGCCGGTCGGCGTCGCGTCGCTGTCCGGTGCCGGGTCGTCTCCGGCCGGGTCTCCGGCCGCCGCCGGTTGCAGGCAGAGAACCTGCTCGCTGCCGGAGCCTGCGGGTATCTCGATGTGCGGAGCATTGGGATCCGCGCACTGGTCGACCTGCCCGACCTTGGTGACGACCTGGTAGGCGCCCGGCTCGGCGCAGTCGGCCGGCGCAGCGGTGTTACCGGACTGCTTGACGCAGGTGCCGACCGCCGGATCGAACGCCTGATCTCCCGGTCGGGTGATCAGCCAGACCAATGACAGCGGAATCGCCACCAGCAGGGCCGCAGCGGCCAGGACCGCGACGAGCACCCGGCCGTTGCGCACCTGCGGTTCTGGTTCCGACTTGGCCTCTTCACCGGCCGGGGTCGCCGGCTCTGGACGGAACGCGTCGAACCGGTTCTGCTCCTGATCCGGTGCGCCCCCCTGCCCGGGAACCTGCGCCGCGCTGGCCGGGGGCAACTCGCCGGGCCGGGGCGCCGCCGCGATCGACTGGCCGACCGGGCCGTAGCCGCCTGGCTGGTGGTGGCCGGCCTCGGGAGACTGGTACGCCCCGGGTACTGCCTGCCGGGTGTCCCGGTGGGGATCGCCGAGCAGATCGCCGTAGGGTGCCGCACCGGGTGGGGGGTAGCCGCGGGCCGCGTCGGCCGCAGAGGTGGGCTGAATGTGCGCGGCCTGACTCAGGTGCGGAAGTGCCAGGTTGGCGATGTCGGCGCGAGCGGCACCGCCGGCTGGGGAACCTTCCGGGTTGGGGCGAGCACCAAACGCTTGCAAGGACTGCCCCGGCGGGCGTTGGGCCAGCGGGGGTGGGCCGAATCCGGGTTCGGGCGACGGCACCGGCGATCCGGTGGGCGGGAACGGGGCGCCGCCCGGACCGAACGGCTCAGGACGGCCGCCGGGCTCCGGTTCCGAACCGGCGGGCCGGCCGTACACCCGTGGTTGGGCCGGCGGTCGGCCAGTGCCCAGGGCGGACTGGTCCGCTGGCGGTGCGACCTTGCTGGCGCTCGGCACGGCGGCACTGGCGGTGACCGTGCGGCCGGTCGCGGCTCCGTTGGCCGGTGCTCCGCCCGCCGGCCCGCCGGAGGTGGGCGACGCGGGCGACGGTTCCGTGCCGGCCGGGGCCATCGGCTGCCGGCTGGGGCCGGGGAAGGCCGATCGCTCCTCGGCGACGGGCTGTTCGTCGTACGGGGAGCGCTGCTGCGGTACGTGGGCTGCCGGCTGGGCTGCCGGCTGGCCGCCCAACGCGGCTGCCAACGACGCACCGGGCACCCTTGCCTCCTGCGGCGGCAGCGGGGTCGGACCGGCGGGTGCGAACGGCAGCGCCGCGCCGTGCCGCGACGGTGCGTCGTCGGCAGGTGGCTCGAAGCGGTTCTCGGTCGGCCCGGACGGGAACCGCTGCGGTTCGGGCTGATCCGACGCCGGACTCGTCGCCGGCCGGTCCTGATCGGTCCGCCATGCCTGCTGTGGCGACCAGGGTGCCGCCGGCGGGATGGCGGGCGGCGCGGCCCAGCCAGCCTCGGCTGGCCGGGGTCCGCTCGGCTCGTCGCCGGGCCCACCCGGTCGGTGTTCCGCTGGCGGGCCGGGGGCGATCCCGCCCGGCTGTCCGCTGGCGGCGCCAGCCGGCGCGGGGTACGGAGACGGTGCCGGGTAGCCGGTGGTTCGGCCGGCCTGCTCCCCGAAGCTGGTACCCCAACCGCCGCCCCCCGGAGGGGACCACTGCTGGGGCGTCGGAGCTGCGTCGGAGTCAGCAGATGGCTGATCGACGCTCTGCCGCTGGCTGTCGTACGGCGCGGGTCCGCCGACGCCCGCCTCCGCCGGCTCTTGGCCGGGATGCTGCGTGCCCTCGGACGTCATGTGCGCCTCCTCCATGACATATCAGCCGCGCCGGTGCCGTCGACGCGGCTGGTCGGTCGACCAGTGACGCCGGTGGTCCAGCCGGGCGGGCCAGCCGGATCTCGCCGATCTGTCATCGTCGAGGCTGGCCAGCCTGGTGCGCCGACCGGTGACCCGGCATCTGACGGCCGGTTCTGGCCTTCAGTGCACCGGGTCGACCCGAAGGCGACCGAGCCCACCGTACCGGGCCCTCCGTATCGGAGGAATCCCGGTGCCGTTGAAGTGGCGGAGGTGTCGCGGTTCGGCGGAGGTTCGACGGCGCCGAGTTCAGCTGTGGTAGCGCTGTGCGATTGCGCGGATCTCGTCGCGGACAGCGGCGGAGTCGGTGGAGCGCAGTGCGCGCTCGAGGGCGCGAGTACGGCGGTTGGCTTCTCGGTGGCGACGAATTCGATCGATCATGGACATGGGGTGCTCTCCTGCGGGTTCTGAACTGCTCGGCCGCTCTGGCGGCTGACTCAAGTGAACCGCGAAACCCTCCGACTTGCCAACGAATCTTAGGTGAGAGGCGCCACTCGCCTTCGAAAACTAGGTATCGGGGGTCACATGTCGACGGTATGTTCGGAAAGCTTCAACAAACAGCGTCGCTACCGGTGACGATAGCGACGCTGTTCGTAATCTTGCTGTTGAGTTGTGTGCCGGTCAGGTCCAGGCGAGCAACATCGCCTCCGGGTCGGTGAGGAAGGCACCAATGTCGCGCAGGAACGCCGAGCCGAGCTCGCCATCGATGATCCGATGATCGAACGACAGCGCGAGGGTCGCTACTTGGCGTATCCGAATCTTTTCTTTGTGTACCCAAGGTGCCTTGCGGATGGTGCCTACCGCGAGAATCGCGGATTCGCCCGGCGGCAGGATCGGCGTGCCACTGTCTACGCCGAACACGCCGACATTGGTGATCGTCATCGTCCCTCCGGCCATGTCGGCCGGCGCGGTACGTCCCGCCTTCGCGGTCCGGACCAGGTCCGCCATCGCCTCGGCCAGTTCCCGGGTGCTGAGCCGGCCGGCGTCCTTGATGTTCGGCACGATCAGGCCGCGTTCGGTGGCCGCCGCGACCCCCAGGTTGACGTAGTCCTTGACGACGATCTCGTCGCCTGCCCAGGCGGAGTTCACCATCGGATGCCGATGCGCCGCGAGGATCATCGCCCGCGCGACCATCAGCAGCGGCGAGACCCGGATCTCCCGCCACTCGGGCTGGGCGCGTAGCCGATCCAGAGCCTTCATCGACCGGGTGAGGTCGACCGTCAGGAACTCGGTGACATGCGGCGCGGTGAACGCCGAGGCGACCATGTTCTCCGCCGTCAGCCGGCGTACCCCCTTGACCGGGACCCGCCGCTCTCGCTCCGACCCGGTCCGCGGCACGGACCGGCCGGCGGAACCCCCGGCGAGTTGCCCGGTCTCCGGGGCCTCCGTCGGCGACGCCACCGCCAGTTGCTGGCTGGCCCGCAACACGTCGTCGCGGGTGACCGAACCGAGCGGACCGCTACCGCTGAGCCCGGCGAGGTCGACGCCGAGCTCCCGGGCGAGCTTGCGCACCGGCGGCTTGGCCAACGTCTTGCCGGTGCCCGCCGGCACCACCGACGGGTCGGGCACCGTCGACGTCACTGGTGCCGCAGGTGTGGCTGGTGCCGCAGGTGTGGCTGGTGTGGCTGGTGCCGCAGGCGCGGCGTGCACCGCGGGCGTGGCCGCGAGCGGCGGGGTGACACCGCCGGTCGACGGCTGGTGGTCGTTCGACCTGCGCGGCCGCCGCTTGGCCGCGGTGGTACGCGGTCCGTAGCCGACCAGCACCGCCGTCCGGCCACCGGGCGCCGGGCCGCCGATCATGCCCGGCTCGATGGCCCCGTCCGCCGGAGGGATCTCCGGCTGACCCGCCAGGCCCGCCGACCCGTTTGCCGCCGGAGGCGGGCCGGCAGCTGGTGCCGGCCCGGCCGACGGATCGGTGTCGATCTCGATGATCGCCGTACCCACCTCGACCATCGCGCCTTCCGGATGGAAGATCGCCTGTACCTGACCGCCCCACTTGGCGGGGATCTCCACCGCGGCCTTCGCCGTCTCCACCTCGACGATCGGCTGGTTCAACTCGATCACGTCGCCGACGGCGACGAGCCACTTGAGGATCTCGCCCTCGGTGAGCCCTTCACCCAGGTCCGGCAGATCGAACTGCTTGATTCGCGACATCGCGCTCACCAACCGAAGGCGCGGTCGACGGCGTCGAGCACCCGGTCCAGGTCCGGTAGGAACTCTTCCTCCAGCCGGGCGGCCGGGTAGGGCGTGTTGTAGCCGCCGACCCGCAGCACCGGTGCCTCCAGAGAGTAGAAGCACTCCTCGGTGATCCGGGCGGCGATCTCCGCGCCGAGGCCGAGATTCGTCGGCGCCTCGTGCACCACGACGCACCGGCCGGTGCGTCGGACCGATGCGTACGCACCGTCGAGGTCCAGTGGGGATAGCGAACGCAGGTCGACCACCTCGAGTTCGCGGCCCTCCTCCGCCGCCGCCGTGGCGGCGTCCAGCGCGGTGCGCACCATCGGCCCATAGGCCAACACCGTCGCGTCGCTGCCGGGCCGCACCGTGCGGGCGGCATGCAGCGGGTACGCCGTACCCAGTGGTGCCTCCAGCTCGACCGGTGCCTTCTCCCAGTACCGCCGTTTCGGCTCCAGGAAGACGATCGGATCGTCGGAGAGCACCGCCTGCTGGATCATCGTGTAGGCGTCCTGCGGGTTGGAGCAGGCGACGACCTTCAGACCTGCCGTGTGCGAGAAGTACGCCTCCGGCGACTCGGAGTGGTGCTCCACCGCACCGATGCCGCCACCGAACGGAATTCGGATGACGATCGGCAACTTGACCTTGCCCTGCGACCGGTAGTGCATCTTCGCGACCTGCGACACGATCTGGTCGTACGCCGGGTAGACGAACCCATCGAACTGGATCTCACAGATCGGCCGGTAGCCCCGGATGGCCAGGCCGACGGCGGTGCCGATGATGCCCGACTCGGCCAGCGGTGTGTCGATCACCCGGGTCTCGCCGAAGTCCTTCTGCAGCCCGTCGGTGATCCGGAAGACGCCGCCCAGCTTGCCGACGTCCTCGCCCATCAGGATGACCCTGCTGTCGGCGTCCAGTGCCCGGCGGAGTCCGGTGTTGAGCGCCTTGCCCAGGGTGAGTGTCTCGGCCATCAGTGCGTCCTTCCCTCGAACGACGCCTGGTAGCGCTCGAACTGCTCCCGCTCCGCGTCGAGCAGCGGCGAACCGTGCGCGTACACGTTGTCGAACAGCGAGATCGGCGCCGGGTCGGGCAAATTCAGCACCCGCTCCCGCAGGTGGACCGCGTCCCGCTTGGCCTGCGCGTCGACCTCGGCGAAGAAGTCCGCGTCGGCTATCTGCTGCTTGTCCAGGAAGGCACGAACCCGGGCGATCGGGTCCTTCGCCTGCCAGGCCTCCACCTCGCTGGCGATCCGGTAGCGGGTCGGGTCGTCCGACGTGGTGTGTGCGCCCATCCGGTAGGTGTACGCCTCGATCAGCGTCGGTCCCTGACCGTGCCGGGCGTTGTCCAGCGCGGCCCGGGTCACCGCGTAGCTGGCCAGCACGTCGTTGCCGTCCACCCGTACGCCGGGGAAGCCGAAGCCGGACGACCTCTTGTACAGCGGGATTCTGGTCTGCCGTTCCAGCGGTTCGGAAATGGCGTACTGGTTGTTCTGACAGAAAAAGACGACGGGTGCGTTGAAGACGCTGGACCAGACAAAAGCCTCGTTGACGTCACCCTGGGCGGACGCGCCGTCACCGAAGTACGCGATGACCGCCTCGTCGTCGTCGCCGCCGGTCTTGCCGTCCATGGTGATGCCCATGGCGTAGCCGGTGGCGTGCAGCGTCTGGGCGCCGATCACGATCGTGTACATGTTGAACTTGAACTCGACCGGATCCCAGCCGCCCTGATCGACGCCGCGAAACAGGCCCAGCGGCATGATCGGGTCGATCCCCCGGCAGTAGAGCACACCGTGTTCGCGGTAGGTGGGGAAGGCCATGTCCTGCGGGCGCAGTGCCCGGCCGGAGCCGACCTGGGCGGCCTCCTGGCCGAGCAGGCTCGCCCAGATGCCCAGCTCGCCCTGCCGCTGCAGGGCGGTCGCCTCGGCGTCGAGCCGGCGCACCACGACGAGGTCGCGGTAGAGACCCCGGTACTCCTCGTCGGTGAAGTCGGCCGTGTACTCCGTACCGTCTGGTGCGGTGAACCGGTCGATCCGTTCGCCGTCCGGGGTGAGCAGCTGGACCAGCTCCGGGTCGGCGGTGTTCTTCGTGGTGCGCCGCCGAGCCGTGGCTGGTCTGCCGCGGGTGGCCGTCCCGCGGTCGACTTTCGCCATCCGTCTCTCCCATCGTGTGTGCGTGGCAGCGGGGGTGTCCCGACCGCGCAGCTCGTCCTACGGTCGGCTGCTGCCGACGTAGGTCCTCTCACCGCGCTTGGCCCGGGTGAGGGTTGCCGCGCGGCACGGTCCGGAATCCGACGGACCCCGGTCCGGGAGGGGCGGCATCGAGTCGCGCCCGCCGCGGTAGAGGCGGAGGCGGCGGCTGCGGTGCCGTCCGGTCCATGTTCGCATTGAAGGTGAGGGGCGTCATAGGTCGGTCCGGACATGAAACTGCGATGTCCACGTTGCGTGGAAGTTGTAGCCCTGCGCTGCGTTCGGCCGAGAGTGACTCATCCGCCCGGTTCTGATAACACGATGTATTGAACTGGAAAACTTTCTGTCACTACTTCAGGATGTATCCAGGGTCGGCGATCGGTGGTCCACCGGTGGCGAGGCCAGACCGACGAGGAGATCAACTGTGGTGCTGCCGCAGTATCCCGCAGCCCGGACCGCCGGATTGGGCGGCCCGGCCCGGCGGTTCGCCTTGATCGTGGCGTTGCTGGTGCTGACCGCATCGTTGCCCATGCTGGCGACTCTCGGTGCCGGCTCGGCGACCGTGATCGGCGAAGGCCGGGTCGCCGGGACCGTGCCGCTGATCGGCCTGCCGCGCGATGGGCCGGTCGTCGTGCATCCGATTCCGCCGCCACCGCAGCTGCCTCCGGAGCCGGCCGGTGGTGACGGGTCCCGTGCGGCCGCCGATGGCTGGGTCGGACCGGTTCTGGTGACGAACCCACGCGAGTACGGCGAATCACCATCGGATGGGGCACCGGCACTGATCGGACCGGTCGTCGCGGATCCCGCTGATGAATCGCTGCCACCCTCGGCCGAACCGCCACCCTCGGCCGCACCGCCAGCGACGGATCCGCCGCCGGCTACCGACGCGAATCCGGATGTCGACCCGGGGACCGGTGCGGAGGGAGATCCATCCCCGGACCCCGATCCGTCCCCGGACCCGGACGCCGACCCGGACCCGGACGCCGACCCGGACCCCGACCCGGGGACCGGTGCGGAGGCCGACCCGGGGACCGGTGCGGAGGCCGACCCGTCGCCGGACCCCGACCCGGCCCCGCGCCCGAACCCTGACCCGTCGCCGGACCCCGATGCCGACCCGCAGGTCGATCCGTCACCGACCCCGGACGTCGACCCCGCCCCCACTGTCGAACCGGAGGCCAGTTGCCCGACCACCCGGCCGGCTGCGGTCAGCTCGGGTCGTCGGTGAGTCGCTGGCGGTTCGCCTCGATCCACGAGTCCAGGGCCTCAGGGTTGCTGAGATCGACACCGTCGGCGATGAGCTGGGCGACCGCCGCGGTAGCCGGGCTACGCCGCTCCCCGGTGGTGTAGAGCCGGACGAATTCCGGCACCAGCTCGGCGATCGTGTCGTCGGTCTGGGTGATCGCCGCCGCAGGCAGGCCGCGCTGCCGACCGGCGTACGCGGCCCAACCCCGGACCACGCCGGGCAGCATCGCCGCGTCGTCGATGTCCAGCACCGCGCGCCGGTGCACCCAGTCGAGCAGGAACATGCCGGCGACGGCCGGACTCCACCTGAGCGGGTCGGGATCCAGCAGGCTGGCCGAGTGGTCGAGCACCAGGCTCAGGCAGAAGTGCAGCGAAGCCAGATCCGGAGTGCCGGTAGCGTCCAGGCCGAACCGCCTTGCCTCGGCGGAGGCGAGGAACTCGCGTACCAGGATGGTCCGCCGCTCGGCCGGAATCGGGTCGTCCAGTGTCGGTGCCTGCACCGAAGCCGGGGCCGGAAGCACCGCGAGTCGCGCGCCCACCAGTGCCCGGTCGGTAGCCAGCGATCCTTCGCTGGGCAACTCGCCCAGCCCGTCGGTGATCGTCAGATGCCGGCTCACCTCACCGCGCAGCACCCCGGGATCCTCCTCCCGGAACCACGTCAGCTCGTCGTTGACGCACATCTGGCGGACCTGGCCGAGGATTCGTTCGGCGGGACCGCCGACGAACACGTCCTTGGTGATGCCGATGTTGTGGTCGACCAGCGCCACCACCGCGTGCTCCGGGCCGCCGAGTTCGTCGTCGTAGGCGAAGGTTGCGAGGTAGGACGTCTGGTCGCCGTACACGTCGCCGTAGGCGTAGCTGCCGGTCAGTCGGACCCGGCCCAGCTGGCCGGCCCAGGCCGGGACGAGCTTGCCGGTCTTGACGTCGGCGGCACCGGTCGCCTCCGGCACGAGATGGGCGAAAACGGTGCGGATGGTGGCGGCGGCGGCGGTGCGGCGGCGGGCGGTGGCGGAGAGGAAGCCACCCACGAACTCGCGGACCGCGTCCGCCCGGTCGGTCTCGGCTACCGAGTAGACGCTGCCCAGCAACGCGGCACCGAGCATCTCCGCGTCGAGGGCGCACTCCAACTTGGTCACGTCACGGGCGGCGGCGAGCACCGCGTCGTAGGGGGTATCAGGCGTGGCCATGAATCGACCCTACGCTGTGCCGTGGCGTAGGGCATCACCAGCGCGTTACAGGTCGGCCACGCCTAGCCGCTCAGCGTGTCGACCGGGCGTGTTCCAAGGCATCCCGGGCGTCGCCGTACGCGGCCAGCACCTCGCGTACCGGCTCGACCACATGCCGGCGGGCCACCTCGGTCACCGCCTCGGTGAGCCGGTCCTCGGCGCGTCGCCGGGCCCGCCGGGCGGCCCAGCCGGTCACCGGCCGGATGAGCAGGCTGAGCCCGATCCCGCCGAGCAGGCCGCCGAGCAGCAGCCCGGTCGGCACCGGAAGCGCGCCGAGGGTCGGATACTCCAACGCAGGCAGACCCAGCGTACGGATGACGAACCCGATCAGCAGCCAGCCGAGGCCGACGAGCGCCGTGGCGGTCAACAGCCACTGCAGCGCGCCGACCAGCCGCCACCACAACGGCCGACCGGCCAGATTCAACTCGGTGCCGCCGACCGCCCGGTCGAGGGCATCCGGCAACTCGGCCGCCTGCGACCGGGCCGCGGCGGTCACCGCGGCCGGCCACGGCACTGGCAGCCGGCTCCCGGCCTGATCGACAAGGCCGCGTATCGCCAGGTCGACGGCGGCGCGTTGGGCGGCGGTCGGCGCCGGCAGCGAGGTCAGCGGTAGCGGGACCGGCTCCGGACCCGACCCCCGGTGGCCCGCTTCGGCCGCCGCTGCGACCGATTCCGCCCGCATGTGGCGCCCATCGACCTGCCGGGAGCCCAGCAGATGCAGCCGCAGCAGCGGATCCGGTCGCAGCCTGCGCCAGGCGCGGGTGAGCGGCCAGCCGGTCGCGGCAGCGGCCCGGTGCCGGTACGCCGACTCGACCGCCTCGGCCACGGTCGGCACCGCGGCGGCGGCCGCCAACGCGGAGCTGAGCCGGCGTACGCTGCCCCGGTTGACGTCCTCCTCGGCGCGCGTCGTGCCGACCAGCACCGCCAACTGTTCGGTGACCACGTCGAGGTCGCCGTTGAGCCGGCGCAGGGCCGCCTGCCGGGCGGTCACCGTACGCTCCAGCAACCCCCGCAGTTCGGTCAGTGAGGCCGGGACGAGCGCCGAGGCGGCCATCAGCGGGATTCCGTCCAGTGCGTCGGCGTCGAGCAACCGACGCAGGTCGGTGAGCAGCCGGGACAGTTCGGCCGGTTCGAGCCGGTCGGCCTGGTTGAGTACCACCACGGTGACGTCCCGGTTTCGGCGGAACTCCCCGAGGTAGTTGCGATGGATCACCCGGTCGGCGTACTTCTGCGGGTCGACCACCCAGACCACCAGATCGACCAGGCCCAGCAACCGGTCCACCTCCAGCCGGTGGCCGTACTCGACGGAATCGAAGTCGGGCAGGTCGAGCAGGATCAACCCGTGCAGGGCGGCTTCGTCGCCGCCGTCGAGTGCGCTCTCCCGGACGAACCGGTGCCGGGGCAGGACCCCGACCCAGTCCAGCAGTTCGGTCGCTCCGTCGTCCGCCCCCCAGACGCAGGCGTGCGCGTACCCGGTGGTGGGGCGGCGGACCCCGACCGGGGACAGGCTCATCCCCGCCAGGGTGTTGAAGATGCTCGACTTGCCGCTGCCGGTGGCACCGGCCAGCGCCACCACGGTGTGCTCCCGGGACAGTGCCAACCGGCCGCCGGCCCGTTCGACCAGGGTTCGCGCCGCGCCGAGCTGTTCGTCGGGGATTCGGCCGTCGACGGCGCGCAGGAATCCGCCGAGGGCGTCGAGCCGGTCGACCAGCCGGTCGGCGTCGACCCGGGGCTCGCCGCGTACCGCTTCGCGGACCCGGTCGAGGAAGCCGGTCACGCGACCGCTCCCGGTGGCGGGCCGGCGGGTCCGGCCAGTGGACCTGCCGTGCCGGCGGCCGGTGGCATCAGGTCGGCGGATACCGGTGGCATCGGGTCGGTGGACCCGGGTGTGACCGCGTCTTGTCCGGGTGCCGTCGGGCCGGTGCCCGGCAGCTGGTACGGCGTACCGCTGCTCAGGTTGGCGGCGGTGCGGGCCTGTTCGACCTCGACGGCGGCGATGCGCAGCCGATCGCCGGGCGTCTCGGCGTCGGTCTCGACGGACTCCGCCGCGATCCCGGTGGCGCCGATCAGCCGCAGGTAGCGGTCGGCTTCCTCGTCCAGCAGCGCGCGGATGCGGTGCAGCAGACCGGCCCGGGAGCGGTTGGCGAGGCTGCGGATCGCCTGGTCGCCGAAGATCGCTTCAAGGACCTTCTGCGCGGCGACCGTGGTCCCGCCGGCGGCGGCGACCTCCAGGCCGGTGGGGATGAACGCGGTCGACGCGAAGACCGCGATCATGACCGCGAGACCGGTGGCGTTCACCGCGTACGCGGCGGTCCGGGCCACGAACCGCTTGTCACCGGCCTCGGCGCGGACCAGTTCGAGCACGTCGCGTTGCCACTCGCGGACCAGACGTTCGGCGCGTTGCGGCAGGTCGGCCGAGGGGTAGCCGAGCTCGGCGGTGAGCAGTGCGGCACCGGCGGGGTGGGCGCGCCAGCCGAGTTGCGCGGTCTCCGCGGCCTCGGCTGCGGCGCCCCGGATCACCGTGACCAGCTGGGACTCGATCGCGGTCCGCAGCTGGCTGGCAGGTGCCGGGCGACCGGTCACGGCGCTGACGATCCGGTCCCGGACTCGGCCGACCCGGGCCTCCATGGAGCGGAACAGTTCGCCGGTGCCCACGAAGTCCTGCCAGCGGCCGAGGACTTCGCCACGGAGCAGCCGGCCGTCCTGGACCGCCTGCTCGGCGTGGCGGGTCGCCCCCCGGTACGCGGAGCGGACCCGGTCGGTGAGGCTGCGGGCCGCGGCGAGTTGATCGTCGTCGGCGGCGGCCAGCCCGTCGACGGCGGGCCCGAGCGCGCTCAGCGCCCCGTCGAGGGTCTGCCGGACCACCGCGGCGCGGGCGGTGGAGTCGCCGGCGAGTCGCCCGAACCATTCCCGCAACTGCGCGGTGGCCAGCTCCGGCAGCAGGCCCTGGCCGTCCACCAGCGTCTCCGGCACGACGAAGATCGGCACCTCGCCGAGGTCGTGACCGGTGAGCATCTCCTGCAGGTGGTCGGTGATCTCGGCGATCGCTTCGGGGGGCACCCGGTCGAGGGCGAGCGCGATCATCGTGCCGCGCAGTTGGGCGGTCTGCAGCAGCTGCCAGGGGACGGCGTCGGCGTACCGGGCGGCGGTGGTGACGAACAACCACAGGTCGGCGGCGGCCAGCAGCTGTACCGCGAGTGCCCGGTTGGCGTCGACGACCGAGTCGATGTCCGGGGCGTCGAGGAAGGCCAGACCGGGCGGCAGCGCCGGGGCGGAGACGAGTTGCAGCGAGTCCGGGGCGTCGGTCGGGCCGGCGGTCCGGGTGAGCCCGGGTAGCAGGTCGCCCTGGCGGAACCAGGCGGCGTCGGCCGGGTGGCTGACCAGCACCGGCGACCGGGTGGTGGGGCGCAACACACCGGTGGCGCTGACCCGGGCCCGGACCAGGCTGTTGACCAGTGTCGACTTGCCGGCACCGGTGGACCCGCCGACGACGACGAGTAGCGGGGCGTCGAGTCGGACGAGCCGGGGCAGCAGGTAGTCGTCCAGTTGGGCGATCAGTCCGCTGCCGACTGCCTGGGCCTCCTCGGCGGAGGGCAGGTCGAGCGGGTACGCCATGGCGGCGATTGCTGAGCGTAGTCGGGCGAGCGCATCGGGCAGCGCCGGTGCGCCGTGGCTGGGCGCGGCCGGTCCGCCCTGCGTGGTCACGGGTAGAGCGTGCCTGATCTATGCATGTCAGACAACCTGAACCGGCCCGGCGTGGCTCGTTGCGGCATGGTTCTCCCTGGTCTGGACGGGCTGTCGGTGCAGTTGAGGGCAGTAGTTGCGTGTCCTTGACTCAACCTGACTTGACGGAGCCGACTATCGTGGCAGTATTGAGTCAGGTCCACTCAACTTACGGTGGGTGTACGGCGGGGCGGTGCCCCGGCACCTGCTCTACGAACGAAGCGAGGAAGCGACTATGGCACGTGCGGTCGGAATCGACCTGGGCACGACGAACTCCTGCGTCAGTGTGCTGGAGGGTGGTGAGCCTACCGTCATCGCCAACGCGGAGGGCTCGCGTACCACTCCTTCCATCGTCGCGTTCGCCCGCAACGGCGAGGTGCTCGTCGGTGAGGTCGCCAAGCGGCAGGCGGTGACGAACCCGGACCGGACCATCCGGTCGGTCAAGCGGGAGGTCGGCACCAACTGGACCGTCGACATCGACGGCAAGAAGTACACGCCGCAGGAGATCTCCGCCCGTACCCTGATGAAGCTCAAGCGCGACGCCGAGGCGTACCTCGGTGAGCGGATCACCGACGCGGTGATCACCGTTCCGGCGTACTTCAACGACGCCCAGCGCCAGGCCACCAAGGAAGCCGGCGAGATCGCCGGGTTCAACGTACTGCGGATCGTCAACGAGCCGACCGCCGCCGCGCTCGCCTACGGCCTGGACAAAGGCTCCAAGGAGCAGACCGTCCTGGTTTTCGACCTCGGCGGTGGCACCTTCGACGTCTCGCTGCTGGAGCTCGGCGAAGGCGTCATCGAGGTCAAGTCCACCAGCGGTGACAACCTGCTCGGTGGCGACGACTGGGACCAGCGGGTCATCGACCACCTGGTGAAGACCTTCCGCGGCCAGCACGGAGTCGACCTGGCCCAGGACAAGATGGCCATGCAACGGCTGCGGGAAGCCGCCGAGAAGGCCAAGATCGAGCTGTCCGCGGCAACCACCACCAGCATCAACCTGCCCTACATCACCGCCGGTCCGGCCGGCGCGGACGGTGCCCCGTCGGCGCCGCTGCACCTGGACGTCACCCTGACCCGGGCCGAGTTCCAGCGGATGACCCAGGACCTGCTGGACCGCTGCAAGGGCCCGTTCGAGCAGGCGATCAAGGACGCCGGGGTCAAGCTCGCCGACGTCGACCACGTGATCCTGGTCGGTGGCTCCACCCGGATGCCGGCCGTCTCCGAGCTGGTCAAGCAGCTGACCGGGCGGGAGCCGAACAAGGGCGTCAACCCGGACGAGGTCGTCGCGGTGGGTGCGGCGCTGCAGGCCGGTGTCCTCAAGGGCGAGGTCAAGGACGTCCTGCTGCTCGACGTCACCCCGCTGAGCCTGGGCATCGAGACCAAGGGCGGCATCTTCACCAAGCTGATCGAGCGCAACACCACCATCCCGACCAAGCGGTCCGAGGTCTTCACCACGGCCGACGACAACCAGCCGTCCGTGTTGATCCAGGTCTTCCAGGGCGAGCGGGACATCGCGGCCTACAACAAGAAGCTCGGCACGTTCGAGCTCACCGGCCTGCCGCCGGCACCGCGTGGCGTACCGCAGGTCGAAGTCACCTTCGACATCGACGCCAACGGCATCGTCCACGTCAACGCCAAGGACCTGGGCACCGGCAAGGAGCAGTCGATGACGATCACCGGCGGCTCGGCGCTGCCGAAGGACGACATCGAGCGGATGATGCGCGACGCGCAGGACCACGCCGACGAGGACAAGCGGCGTCGGGAGGACGCCGAGACCCGCAACCTGGCCGAGCAGCTGCAGTGGCAGACCGAGAAGTTCCTGGCGGAGAGCGGCGACAAGCTCTCCTCGGACTCCCGGGACCAGATGAACGAGGCGCTCGGCGAGCTGCGCGGTGCGTTGGCCGGCAGCGACCTCGAGAAGATCAAGTCGGCGCACGAGAAGTTGGCTCAGGTCTCGCAGCAGGCCGGATCGGCACTTTACGCTCAGCAGGCCGAGCAGCAGGGGCAGCCGGGCGGCGCCGGTGACCCGGGCTTCGGTGGGCCCGGTGCCGCCGGGCCGGGCGCTTCCGGGCCGGGCGCTTCCGGGCCGGGCGCTTCCGGGCCGGGTACCGCCGGGCCGGGCACCGCCGGTGCTGCCGGCGGTGCCGACGACG
Organism: Micromonospora sp. LOL_023; assembly: GCF_048060115.1. Taxonomy (NCBI): domain Bacteria; kingdom Bacillati; phylum Actinomycetota; class Actinomycetes; order Micromonosporales; family Micromonosporaceae; genus Micromonospora; species Micromonospora sp. LOL_023. The sequence goes on along the minus strand of NZ_JBHMIM010000006.1, from coordinate 90,935 downwards.
TGGTCGACGCGGAGATCATCGAGGACGATAAGAAGTGAGTCCCCGTCGAGGCCGAGGACCAGTGATGATCTTCCCTCGAACCGCAGCACGGAGCGAGGTTTTCGCATGACGAGCAAGCCACGGGCCACCGACCGCGACCCGGCGGAATCGCCGGGGGCGGAGCGTCTGGTGATCCGGGACAAGCGCCGGATCGATCCGACCGGGACTCGCACCCGGGCCGCTCGTCATGCGGCGACCGACCCGGCTGATGCGGCAACTGCCACCGAGCATCGCCCGGTCGGGCGGCACGCCCGATCGGGCCAGGAAGGCCCGGAGGAGGAGCCAGTGAGCGCGCAAGCCAATGGCAACACCGCTGGCGGGTCGGCCGGCACCGGTTCGGATGCGTCGGCGCGGCCCGACCCGGGCGCGTCGGCAAAGCCAACGCCGAAGCCAACGCCGAAGCCGAAGCCAACGCCTGAGCCAGCTGCCAGCGCGTCCGGCGCCGCCGCGTCTGGCGCGACGGCGTCCGGTGCCACCGGTCCGGCCAGCGAGCCGGACACGGCAGACGCGGCCGTGGTCGACGAGCCGGTCGTCGGTGAGGTGGTCGAGTCCGCCGAGGCGCCTGCCGGGCGGGAGCCGGTGGAGTCCACCCCCGGCACCGCACCGCTCGGTGCCGAGTTGGCGGCGTTGCGGTCCGAGCTCGACGAACGCACCCGTGACCTGCAGCGGGTGACCGCCGAGTACGCCAACTACCGCAAACGGGTCGACCGGGACAAGGGACTGTCGTCCGAGCAGGCCACCGGCGCGGTACTGGCCGCGCTGCTGCCGATCCTGGACGATCTGGACCGGGCCCGGGAGCACGGCGATCTGGTCGGTCCGTTCGGCACCGTCGCCGAGCAGCTCAGCGCGGCGCTCGGCAAGTTCGGGCTGACGCCGTTCGGTGAGAAGGGCGACCCGTTCGATCCCACCCGGCACGAGGCGGTCGCGCACCTGACGTCCGCGGAGGTCACCGAGCCGACCTGTGTCGACGTGATGCGGCGGGGCTACCTGCTCGGCGACCGGCTGCTGCGGGCCGCACTGGTGGCGGTCGCCGACCCGGAATGACAGGTGCCGGTGGCCGATGGGTCGGGCACCGTTTCCGGCGGCGGGACACCGTGAGTGTCCCGCCGCCGGACGGCGGGACACGGGCCGACGGCCGCACCCGGCGACGTGCGGTACGGCGATCGCCGATGGTTGGGGCGGTTGCCGGTGGTTGGGGTGATGGCGGCGGTTCGGCGACGTGCGGGAGAGGGACAGCGTGAGTTCCAAGGACTGGCTGGAGAAGGACTTCTACGCCGTACTGGGGGTGCCCAAGGCGGCTCCCACCGACGACATCAAGAAGGCGTACCGCAAGCTCGCCCGCGAGTTGCACCCCGACCACAACCCCGGCAACCACGCCGCGGAGGAGCGGTTCAAGGCGGTTTCCGAGGCGTACAACGTGCTCGCCGACGACCGCAAGCGCAAGGAGTACGACGAGATGCGCTCGCTGTTCGGTTCGGGCGCGTTCCGCCGGGGTGCGCGCGGTCCGGGCGGCGGTTTCGACCCGTCCGACCTGTTCGGCGGATTCGGTGGTGCGGGCGGTGCCGGTGGCGCGGGTGCCAGTGCTGGGGACCGGCGGTTCGGTGGTGCCGGATTCTCGGACATCTTCAGCTCGATCTTCTCCGGCGGCCCGGGCGGGACACGTGCCCGGGGCCCGGCCCGGGGGCGTGACGTCGAGGCCGAGGTGGTGCTGGACTTCGCCGCGGCCGTTCGCGGCACCACCCTGCCACTGAGCCTGCGGGCCCCCGGGGTCTGCGACACCTGCCAGGGCAACGGCGCCAAGCCGGGTACGGTGCCGCGGACCTGCCCCACCTGCTCGGGTGCCGGGCTGACCACCCGAAACCAGGGGTCGTTCAGCTTCTCCGAGCCGTGTAAGGACTGCCAGGGCGTGGGCACCATCGTCGACGAGAAATGCCCGGAGTGTCACGGCACCGGTGGGGTTACGAAGACCAGGACGTTGAACGTCCGCTTCCCGCCCGGTGTCGCCGACGGGCAGCGGATCCGGCTGGCCGGCCGCGGCGAGCCGGGTGACCGGGGTGGTCCGGCCGGCGACCTGTTCGTACTGGTCAAGGTGCGCGGCGACGAGCTGTTCGGCCGCACCGGCGACGACCTGACGTTGACCGTGCCGATCACCATTGCCGAGGCGGTGCTCGGCACCGACCTGCGGGTACCGACGATGGACGGCGCTGTCACCCTGAGGGTGCAGCCCGGCACTCCGAGTGGGCGCACCTTGCGGGCTCGGGGCAAGGGCGTTTCCCGCCGGGACGGTACCGCGGGTGATCTCCTGGTCACCGTCGAGGTCGTCGTGCCGGCTACCGTTGACGAGTCGGCGCAGGCCGCGCTGCGTACCCTCGCGGCGAACACCCCCGCCGCCGACCGGGAACGCTTCACCGCCCGACTGCGTCGCAACGAGGAGCAGTCGGCCGGGCCGCGACAAGGTACGGACAAGAGGTGAGCGACGGTGGACGACGAGCTGACGATCTCCTTCGAAGCCGCTTCCGACGCCAAGGTGTTGATCATCTCGGTGGCGGCGCGGATGGCCGGCATGCATCCGCAGACACTGCGTCAGTACGACCGGCTGGGCCTGGTGCAGGCCGGTCGGGCCACCGGAGGCGGTCGCCGGTACAGCATCCGGGACGTCGTACTGCTGCGTGAGGTGCAGCGACTGAGCCAGGACGACGGGGTCAACCTGGCCGGCATCAAGCGGATCATCGGGCTGGAGCAGTTCGCCGGTGAGCTGCAACGCCGGGTCGACGGACTCCAGGCCGAGCTGGCCGCCGCGTACCAGCGCATCGCCGAGCTGGAGGCGCTCGGGCCGTACCCGCGTCGCGACCTGGTGCCGACCAGCCGGACCTCGACCGCGCTGGTGGTGTGGCGGCCCAACCGCAGCGACCGGCCGGGCCGCACGCCACCGGGACAACCCGGCTGACGCCACGGCGGGCCGACGCAGTCACGGCCCAGAGCCACGGCAGTTACCGACGCCGTGGCCACCGGGCACGGTGACCGAGCTGTGTCAGCTCAACCGGCGGGACTTGCGGACCAGGCCGCCCTCGCACCAGTCGTGGTAGTCGAACAGCTGCGGCTTGGCCAGCAGCACGCGGGTGTTGTGCGCCCAGGCGAGCATCAGCTCGTCGCCGTGCTGCTCGGCCTGCTCGACCAGCTTGCGCAGCCGGCGCTTGGGGTGCGCGCGGAAGTTGGTGCGGATCCCGTCCGCCGCGTAGATGTAGAGACAGTGCAACGCGAACCGGCGGGCCGGACACGAGGGGTCCATGGCGAGATCGAACAGCGTGGGGATCAACCGGTCGCCGGAGACGAGCAGATCCCAGTCCTGCGGCATCGACTGCAGCGGAACCGAATCTGGTTGGTACGCCCAGATGCGCAGCTCGCCGGGCGACGGGTCCACCGGATTGGCGAAGCCGCGGAACGCCGACTCTTGCACGCTCAACGGGGGATCCTCCCGTTCGCGGCCAACGGGGCGTTCTCCGCCCCAGGCCTTACCACTAGCTACTGCCGCGCCACGGTAGCGTGCCGGAGGGTGATCGGGGAAGTCCTCCTGCGTGCCATTCATGAGGACGCTACGGGTTGATCGCCGCTGGGCCGCGATTCGCCTGGGTTCATCGCCTAGGTGGTGACCGGCGGCGTCACGGGTTGGCGGCGTCGCACCCGCCGCTTGAACCACTGGGTGTCCGGAATCCTCGCCAGCACCGGCCCGGTCACCACTGTGATCAACACGTACGCGGTCGCCAGCGGAGCGAGCGCCGGCTCGACGGCGGAGCTGGCCACCGCCAGCCCGGCGATCACGACAGAGAACTCACCGCGCGGCATCAACGCCAGCCCGGCCCGCCACCGACCGGGAGCGGCGATGCCGGCCCGCCGGGCGGCCAGATAGCCGGTGAGCACCTTGGTGGCCATGGTCGTCACGGCCAGCGCCAGCGCCGGCAACAGCACCGGCGGAATGTCCCGAGGGTCGGTGACCAGCCCGAAGAAGACGAAGAAGACGGCGGCGAACACGTCCCGCAACGGTGTCAACAGCTCGGTGGCGCTGTGCGCCACCGGCCCGGACAGGGCGATGCCGACCAGGAAGGCACCGACCGCGGCGGAGACCTGCAACTCGGCGGCGAGACCGGCGACCAGCAACGTCAACCCGAGTACGCCGAGCAGCAACGCCTCCGGGTCGCGTACCGACAGCAGGGCGGAGATCCGATGGCCGAACCGGACCGCGATCAGCAGCACGACGGTGACCGTGGTCACCGCGACCGCGACCGCGACGCTGCCGGCGGCCAGCCCCGCGCCGATCAGCACCGCGCTGAGCACCGGCAGGTAGAACGCCATCGCCAGATCCTCGACCACCAGGATCGACAGGATGACCGGCGTCTCCCGGTTGCCCAGCCGGCCGAGGTCACCCAGCAGCTTGGCGATCACCCCGGAGGAGGAGACCCAGGTGATTCCCCCCAGCACCAGCGCCGCGACCGGTCCCCAGCCGAGCAGCAGCGCGAACGCCGCACCGGGCAGCGCGTTGAGCAGCGCGTCGATCAGGCCGGCGGGAGCGGCACGCCGCAGGTTGCCGACCAGTTCGTCGGCCGAGTACTCCAGCCCGAGCATGACCAGCAGCAGCACCACGCCGATCTCCGCGCCGACGGCGAAGAAGTCCTGGATGTCGTGCAGCGGGAGCAGCCCGCCGTGCCCGAAGAACAGACCAGCCAGCAGGTAGAGCGGGATGGGTGATAGTCCGTAACGCCGGGACAGCCGGCTGAGCAGGCCGAGGAGCAGTAGCAGAGCGCCGAGTTCGATTAGTAGCAGCGCGCTGTCGTGCATCGCCGGTTCAGCCGGTGGGTTCGTCGTTGGCCAGGATGCCGCCGACCCCGTCCAGGCCGGCCCGGGTGCCGACCACGACCACGACGTCGCCGGCGGTGAACCGGAACGCCGGGCCGGGCGAGGCCAGCACCTCGCGGTCGCGCAGCACCGCGACGATCGAGGCACCGGTGCGGGTCCGCGCCTTGGTGTCGCCGAGGGTCCGCCCGACGAACGGGGAACCGGCCGAGATGGCCACCTGCTCGGTGAGTAGCCCGGCTGCCTGGTCGCGCAGCCCGGCGAGTTGGCTGAGCATCAGCGACGCGCCGAGGATGTCGGCGAGCGCCTCCGCCTCGGCATCGGTCAGCGGAATGTCGGCGTCGCTGGCGTCCGGGTCGTCCTCGTCGTAGAGAACGAGGTCCCGTCGCCCGGACCGGTGGCTCACCACGCCGATCCGTCGACCCGATTCAGTGAGCAGATCGTGACGTACCCCGATGCCGGGTAGGTCGACCTGCTCCACACGTGCTCGCACACCGCCCACGCTACGCCGCCGTCGGGACAACGGTTCTGGCGCATCCCCGCCAGACTGGCAGTCACGACGATGTGCACTTGACGGGAGGCGGCGGATGCGACCCAGGGTGGGTAGTCCCGCGGCGGCAGTCGGCCTGCCGGCGGTGCTGGTCCTCGCCGGTTGTTCGATCGGCGAGGTGCGGCGTACCCCGCCGGAGCGCACGGTCCCGTCGGTCGAGGCGGCGGTGCCGACCGACGCGCCCGGCGACGTCGAGGTCCGCCCGATGCGGGTCCCGGTGCCGGCCTACTACGACGCCCCGCACATCGCGTTCGACAACGCCGACCACGGGTACGCCTTGTTCGCCGGGTGCACCCGGTCGCCCGCCGGCGATCCGGTCCCTTGCCCACCGCTGCTGTTTGTCACGTTCGACGGCGGCGAGTCCTGGCAGCGGCGGGATCATCCGGCGCCGTACGTGGCGGAGCACTCGATGCAGGTCGGCTACGGCAGCCTGGTGCTGTCCGCCGGCACCGACTGGTACCGGTCGCTCGACGGTGGCGCGAGCTTCACCCGGTCGACCAGCCCGGAAGGGTGGATGCCGCCGGAGTTCGCCAGCGTGGACGGGCCGTACCAGGTGTGCTGCCAGCCCGAGCCCGAGGCGCAGGTCGTCGAGGTGACCGAGCACGGCAGAACACCGTTGGCCCAGCAGCCGGCGATCCCGGTGGTGCAGACCGTCGGGCACCTCGGCGGCAAGCTGACCGTCGCCGGGCTACGTGACGGCCGACTGCACGTCGGGTACGGCGTGCTGATGGCCAGGCTCGACGATCGCGGGGTGGCCGAGACAGGTTGGCAGTGGCAGACCGACGCGATCACCATCGCCGAGCCGGAGGAGATCCGGCGGGTGGTGGTGCGGGTCGCCCCGTCGGGCGAGCGCTGGCTGATCGCCGAGCGGGTGCCGGGCGAGTTTCCGCTCGTCTGGCGGGTCAACGGGACGCAGCTGGAGCAGCTGCCGGTCGTCAGTCCACCGGCGAACGTGGTGTCCGTGCTGCCGAGCGACGACAGCCGGTTGCTGGTCACCACCCGCGACGGTGTCGGCGCGATCGGCTCGGACGGTCGCTACGAGCCGATCGACTGGCCGGCGCGCGGTGCGTCCCTCACCCGGTTGCGGGACGGAACGGTGTTGGCGAGCCGGTCCGAAGGCGGGGTCATGCTCGGTCCGGCCCAGCTGTCGGCTGCCGGGTGGGTGCAGGTGTCCTGGGCGCCCTCCTGACGACAGCCCTGGCGCGGGCGCGGTCCGCCGGTCGGCTCGGCTGATCGGCTCGGCTGGTCGGCTCGTCGATTGGAGTTGAGTGGAATAGACTCAAGTCTGGTGGAGTCCTCATCAGTGGACCAACCTGCCGTACAGGGGAGCAGATGAACGCCGAACGACTGACCACCAAGAGTCGCGAAGTCATCACCGCGGCGGTCGCCGTCGCGAACCAGCGTGGGCACGCCACGGTCGAGCCGTGGCATCTGCTGCTCGCGCTGCTGGACACCGGCGGATCCACCGCCGCCGGCCTGCTGCGGGCCGTCGGCGCCAACCCGGCCGAGATCCGCCGCACCGCCATCCGCACCGTCGAGAACCTGCCCGCTGCCCGTGGGTCCAGCGTCGCCGAGCCGAGCCTGTCCCGCGAGTTCGCCAACGCGATCGGCGCGGCCGAGCAGATCGCCCGCCCGCTCGGCGACGAGTACACCTCCACCGAGCATCTGCTGGCCGGGCTGGCCCGGGTCGGCGGTGCCGTCGCCGGGCTGCTGAAGTCGGCCGGCGCCACCGAGGAGAACCTGGTCGCCGCGTTCCCGTCGGTGCGCGGCGGGGACCGTCGGGTCACCACCGCCGACCCGGAGCAGACCTACCAGGCGCTGGAGAAGTACGGCGTCGACCTGACCACCAGCGCCCGCGACGGCAAGATCGACCCGGTGATCGGCCGGGACGCCGAGATCCGCCGGGTGATCCAGGTGCTGTCCCGGCGTACCAAGAACAACCCGGTGCTGATCGGCGAACCCGGCGTCGGCAAGACCGCGATCGTCGAAGGCCTCGCCCAGCGGATCGTCGCCGGTGACATCCCCGAGTCGCTGCGTGACAAGCGGCTGGTCTCGCTCGACCTCGGTGCCATGGTCGCCGGCGCGCAGTTCCGGGGGCAGTTCGAGGAGCGCCTCAAGTCGGTGCTGGAGGAGATCAAGGGCTCCGACGGCCAGGTGATCACCTTCCTCGACGAGCTGCACACCGTCGTCGGTGCCGGCAAGGGCGAGGGCTCGATGGACGCCGGCAACATGCTCAAGCCGATGCTGGCCCGGGGCGAGCTGCGGATGGTCGGCGCCACCACCCTCGACGAGTACCGCGAGCACATCGAGAAGGACCCGGCGCTGGAGCGCCGCTTCCAGCCGGTGCTGGTCGGCGAGCCGACCGTCGAGGACACCATCGGCATCCTGCGCGGGCTCAAGGAACGCTACGAGGTGCACCACGGCGTACGGATCACCGACGCCGCGCTGGTCGCCGCCGCCGGCCTGTCCGACCGCTACATCACCGACCGGTTCCTGCCGGACAAGGCGATCGACCTGGTCGACGAGTCGGCGTCCCGGCTGCGGATGGAGATCGACTCGCGGCCGGTCGAGGTCGACGAGATCGAACGCGCCGTCCGTCGCCTGGAGATCGAGGAGATGGCGCTGGCCAAGGAGCCGGATCCCGGCTCGGCGCAGCGCCTGGAGCGGTTGCGCCGCGAGCTGGCCGACAAGCGCGAGCAGCTGACCGCGTTGAGCGAGCGCTGGCAGTTGGAGAAGGGGCACATCACCCGGATCTCCACGGCCCGCGAGGAGCTGGAACGCCTCGGCGGCGAGGCCGAGCGGGCCGAGCGTGACGGCGAGCTGGAGCGGGCCGCCGAGCTGCGCTACGGCCGGATTCCGCAGCTGCAGGGTGAGCTGGCCCGCGCCGAGACCGAGCTGGCCGCGTTGCAGGCCGACGGCGCGATGCTCAAGGAGGAGATCGGCGCGGACGACATCGCCGCCGTGGTCGCCGCCTGGACCGGCATCCCGGCCGGCCGGCTGATGGAGGGCGAGACCGCCAAGCTGCTGCGGATGGAGTCGTCGCTGGGGGCCAGGGTGGTCGGCCAGGCCCAGGCGGTGGGTGCGGTCTCCGACGCGGTCCGCCGCGCCCGGGCCGGCGTCGCCGACCCGGACCGACCGACCGGCAGCTTCCTCTTCCTCGGCCCGACCGGGGTCGGCAAGACCGAGCTGGGCAAGGCGTTGGCCGAGTTCCTCTTCGACGACGAGCGGGCCATGGTCCGCATCGACATGAGCGAGTACGCCGAGAAGCACTCGGTCGCCCGGCTGGTCGGTGCCCCGCCCGGCTACGTCGGCTACGAGGAGGGCGGGCAGCTGACCGAGGCGGTGCGCCGCCGGCCGTACTCGGTGATCCTGCTCGACGAGGTCGAGAAGGCCCACCCGGACGTCTTCGACGTGCTGCTGCAGGTGCTAGACGACGGCCGGCTCACCGACGGACAGGGCCGTACGGTCGACTTCCGCAACGCTATCCTGATCCTCACCTCCAACCTCGGCTCGTCGCTGATCAGCGACCCGACGTTGACCGACGAGCAGCGCCGCGACGCGGTGCTGGCCGTGGTCCGGTCGCATTTCAAGCCGGAGTTCCTCAACCGGCTCGACGACATCGTGGTCTTCGCGATGCTCAGCGGCGAGGAGCTGCGCTCGATCGTGGACATTCAGCTGGACCGGATGCGTCGACGACTGGCCGACCGGCGGTTGAGCCTGGAGGTCGACGACGCCGCCCGGACCTGGCTGGCCGAGCACGGCTACGACCCGATCTACGGGGCCCGGCCGCTGCGCCGGCTGGTCCAGTCGGCGATCGGTGACCAGCTGGCCAAGGGGCTGCTCGCCGGGGATATCCGCGACGGTGACACGGTGCGGGTGGAGCTCTCCGACGACAAGGACGCGCTGGCGGTGCGGGCCGGCTGACCGGCGTCGTTCGCGCCGTGCCGCTGGCGGGGTACCGATACGGTGATCTTCCGAAGAATCTCCAGGAAAGGAGTGCCGTGTCGGATCCGTATCCGGCCGCGCCGCCGGTCAAGGCGCGGCCGAGCACCGTCACCATTTCGAGTTACCTGCTGTACCTGATCGCCGCATTACAGGTGATCGGGTTGATCGTCATGTTGCCCACGATCGGCACGACCGAACAGGTCTACACCGACGCGCTCGCCGGCACGGACATGGAAGGCACCGGTGCCTTCATCGTGGTCAGCCTGATCGGTGCGGCGGTCTTCGGGTTGCTGGTCGCCGCCGGGCTGGTGGTGCTGGCGCTGCTGAACAACCGGGGTAAGAATCCGGCCCGGATCGTGACCTGGGTGCTCGGCGGGCTCTTCCTCTGCTGCTCCAGCGGTGGCCTGCTGCTCGGTGCGGCCGGCAGCGCGCTGCCCACCGCGACCAGCACCGACCCGAACCAACCCGATCTGGAGCAGATCGAGCGCGACGTGGCTGCGGCGCTGCCCGGCTGGTACGAGCCGGTCAGCACGCTGATCAGCGTGGTCGGCCTGCTGGCGCTGCTGGCGGCGCTGATCCTGCTGGCCCTGCCGCCGTCGAACGAGTTCTTCCGCAAGCAGCCCGTCGCGTGGGAGCCGCCGGTGCCGGGTGGCGGCTACGGGGGGCCGCCGATGCCCGGTGCCGCCTACCCGGGCACCCCGTCGGCACCGGGCTATCCGCCCGCGCCGGGCTATCCGCCTGCGCCGGGTTATCCGCCGGCTCCCGGTACGCTGCCGGCACCCGGCACGCCGCCTGGTCCAGGGGGGCCGCCGGCCGCCGGAAACCCGCCGGAGAACCCGTCCGGCAACCCGTCCGGCAACCCGTCCGGCAACCCGTCCGGCAACCCGTCCGGCAACCCGTCCGGCAACCCGCCTCCTTCGGGCAGCTGACGGGCAGTCCTTCCCTTCGTTGGAGGTCACGTCGTGGTGGCACCGTCGTCCATGGTCCAGACCGCCCTGGTCACCGGTGCCACCGCCGGCCTCGGTGCGGCGTTCGCCCGCCGGTTGGCCGCCGACGGGTACCAGTTGGTGCTGGTCGCCAGGGATCGCGAGCGGCTGGTCGAGCTCGCGGGTGAGTTGGCTGAGCGGCACGGCACCAGGGCCGAGGCGCTCGACGCCGACCTGGCCACCGAGAGCGGGGTCGGCGTGGTGGCGTCCCGGCTGCGCGCCGCCGATTCACCGGTCGATCTGCTGGTCAACAATGCCGGCATCGGCTTGAGGCAGCAGTTTCTGCGGACCGACGAGGCGGACGAGTTGCGTCTGCTGCGGCTCAACGTGGAGGCGGTACTCCGGCTGACCCACGCGGTGCTGCCCGGCATGGTGCAACGCCGGCAGGGAAGAGTGATTAACGTCTCGTCTGTTGCCGGCTTTGGTCCGGTAGCAGCCGGTTCGACCTATTCGGCGAGCAAGGCGTGGGTGACGAACTTCAGCGAGTCGGTGGACCAGTCGGTCCGCCATCGCGGCGTACGGGTGATGGCGCTGTGCCCCGGCTACGTCCGTACCGAGTTCCACGAACGGGCCGGGATTCGTACCGACGGATCGCCGGGTTGGCTATGGCTGCAGGCCGAGGACGTGGTCTCCGACGGGCTGGCGGACCTGCGGCGGGGCAAGGCGGTGAGCGTGCCGGACTGGCGGTACAAGGTTCTCGCCACTGTGGTGCGTCACGCTCCGCATGGGCTGCTGCGTCGAGCAGTCGGCCGGCCCCGCGGCGGTCAGTGAGCCGGCGAGCGTACCAGCGTGGGCTGGGATTCGGCGGCCACTGCCGCCACCTGCGGTTTTGTGGTGTATGAGCAGCTAGCGACGTGGATGGCAGTTATCGGCGAGTTGCCGGGCCGGCGGCGGGAGACTCAGTGACGCGCAGTACGCTTTGCGGCATGGGGGACCATGACGACCTGCGTAAATTCATCACTGACCTGGCCGTGGTACACGGCAAGGTAGTGCTGTCCTCAGGTCGCGAAGCTGATTGGTACGTCGATCTGCGGCGCGTGACGCTGCACCATGCCGCCGCTCCGTTGGTGGGCCGGGTGCTGCTCGATCTCACCGCGGACTGGGAGTACGACGCGGTCGGTGGCCTGACGTTGGGAGCGGACCCGGTGGCGTTGTCCATGTTGCATGCTGCTGCACAACGGCAGCGTCAACTGGATGCCTTCGTGGTGCGTAAGGCCGAGAAGACGCACGGACTCCAGCGACGGATCGAAGGGCCGGATGTGGTCGGGCGCCGCGTACTCGCGGTGGAGGACACCTCGACGACCGGGGGCAGTGTACTGACTGCGGTCGAGGCGCTACAAGAGGCGGGAGCAGAGGTGGTCGGCGTGGCGGTGATCGTCGATCGAGGGGCCGGTGACGCGGTTCGGGCAGCCGGACTGGCCTACCAGGCCGCCTATACGTTGGCTGACCTCGGCCTTCTGGCCTAAAAGTTTGCCGATTCGGATCTGCTGATATGCAGGCGGATCGATGCTGTTTGGTGGAAGGATGGGTTTCGTGGGAACTGCGTTGGCTGAAATGACCATGCCTCAAATCTCGCCGCTCAACGGCGAGCCGATCGAACGAGCAGACGCTGAGCGACTCGCAGGAGTCCTCAAGGCGCTCGCCGACCCGGCCCGACTCAGGCTGCTCAGCCTGATCCAGTCGGCACCGGAAGGCGAGGCCTGCGTCTGCGACCTCACCGCTCCGCTCGGGCTCTCCCAGCCGACCGTGAGCCACCATCTGCGTATCCTCACCGAAGCCGGCTTGCTGGAACGGGAGAAGCGTGGCGTGTGGGCTTACTACCGGCTGGTGCCGTCCGCGATCGCCACGATCGCGGATCTGCTGACCCCGCCGCGTAAGCGGGCCACCAAGAAGGCTCGCTGACCTGACGGCACCTTGCCTGGTCAACTCGCGGAGGCGGGAGCTGCCAGGCAAGGTGCCCAAGGCCTCGAAGGGACACCGGTGACCTACGTTGCTGGCGACCTGCGGGACCAGCTTGCCTACCTCGGGCGCGACGTCGTGCGCGCCGGTCTCGTCGTGGGCTCCGGCGGTAACCTGTCCGCCCGGCTGCCCGATGGTGACGACTGCTGGGTGACCGGCTCCGGCACCTGGCTCGACCGGCTCGACCGTGCGTCGTTCGTCCGGGTGCGGATCGCGGACGGCTGCCCGCTGCCCGGCGGTCCGTCACCCGATCCCGAGCCGGCCGGTGCCGGGCCACCCGACCTCGGGTTGGCCGGTACCGCGTCGGACGCTGCGCCGTACGGCCAGCAGGCGGGCCCGCCGCACCGCCAACAGGCTGATCGGCCGCTGCCGCCGACCAGTGAGTTGGCGCTGCACCTGGCGGTCTACCGTGCCCGGCCGGACGTGTCCGCCGTCGTTCACCTGCATCCGCAGAGCATGCTGCTGCTGGACGCGCTCGGCGTACCGATCCGGTTGGTGAGCACGGATCACGCCTTCTACCTGCGGCGCGTCGTCACCGTGCCGTTCGCGCCGCCCGGCGGTCAGCGGCTGGCCCAGTCGGTCGCCGACGCGGCCGCCGTCGGCACCAACTGCCTGATTCTGTCCCGGCACGGCTGCTCGGTGTTGGCCGGCACGGTCGAGCTGGCGCACAAGCGCGCGGTCAACCTGGAAGAGGCAGCCCGGCTGACCTACCGGGCGCTGGCCGCCGGTCGGCTCGACGAGTTGACCCCGCTGCCGGCCGACTACCTCGATCAACTGCCCGACCCGGACCACGGCACCGTCTGAGGCCGACCGGGTGCCGAGCGGCGCTCCGACGGTGCGGCCAGCCGAGGATCAGTGGTGGGTGCGCAGCTCCGGTGACTCCTCCTGCGTGACATCCAGGGCGGCCCGGCGCAGCCGACGCTGCTCGATGACCACCATCACGGCGACCACCGCGACGCCCAGCAGCAGGAGCAGCAGCACCGACAGGGCGTTGCCGCCGGGCGCGAGCAGCCCCCGGTCGTCGGTCTGCCACGGCCACAGCGCCCGCAGGCTGCCGACGATCACCCCGGTCATCACCGCCAGGGTGACCCGCCGATGGTGTTCCAGCAGGTACTGCAGCAGCTTCACGAACAGCGTCAACCCGATGAGCATGCCGGCGGCGAAGACCCCTAGGTAGCCGAAGTCCCGATTGTTGACCGCCTCGATGGTCGGCTCGTACAGGCCGACCGTCAGCAGCAGGAACGACCCGGACACTCCGGGCAGCACCAACGCACAGACCGCGACCGAGGCGGCGAGCAGCACGATCAGCGGGTTCGGGTCGATCGACGCCGACGGCAGACCGGTCAGCACGAACGCCGCGATCGTGGCGGCGACGACCGCGAAGACGTCCCGACCGCGCCACGGCTTGCCGATCATCGAGATCGGTACCAGCACCGAGGCCAGCACCAGGCCGAAGAACAGCCCTCGCGTCTGCTCCGGGTACTCCTCCAGCATCGGCTCCAGCAGCGCGGCGGCGAGCAGCAGCCCGGGCAGCATGCCGAGTGCCAGCGGGATGATGACTCCCCAGTGGACCTGGCGGAACTGCTCCCCGCTGCGGGTCCAGCCCTGCCCGCGCGGCACGTCACCGACCGCGTACCGGACCGCGCTGATCAGGTGACCGGCGGAGGCGATGAGCCGTTCGTACACGCCGGTGACCAGCGCGATCGTCCCACCGCTGACACCTGGGATCGCCTCTGCCACCCCGATCGCCGCGCCACGCAGGACGTGGCCGATCCGTTCGCCTACCGACATTCGCAGAACCATACCGGGCCAACGTTCACAGTCGCGGGTCGACCGGCTCGGACTCGCAGGCGAGCACCGCGAACACCAGCTCGTGGCGACGCCACAGCGGAGCATCGGCGGCCAGCAGGTCCAGCGCCGCCAGACCGAGACCGTGCTCACGCAGCGCCATCGCCCGCTTGCGCCCCAACGAGCGGCGCCGCAACGCGGCCAACTGCTCCGGCTCGGTGTACTCCGGACCGTAGATGATCCGCAGGTACTCCCGGCCGCGGCACTTGACGCCGGGCTGCAGCAGCCGCCCCGCGCCGCCCCGCGCGGCAAGGCTGCCGGCAGCGGGACCGCCGGGAGCCGCGGTGCCCCGGGCGGCCGGTCCGGCGTACGGCTTGACCACCATGCCTTCGCCGCCGGCGTCGGTCAGCTGCAGCCACCACCGGGTGGCCGCCGCCACCGCGGTCTCGTCGGCCAGATCGACCACCACCCGTCGGGTCGGGGTGAACACCTGCGGATCGGCGGCCACCAGCAGGTCGACGCAGTCCAGGTGCCAGCCGTGGTCCCGGTCGGCGTACGAGCGGCCGTCGCTGGCCAGCACCGCGAACGGCGCCAGCGTCACCGACTCGGCGTCCCCGACGTACGCCCGGTAGGCGTCGGCGTACCGGTCGACGTCGGCGGACCGGCGGGCCAACCGGTCCCGCAACTGCCCGACCGGCAGCTCACGGGCCGCCGCCGCGTCGAGAGCGTCCAACGCGGCGGGCAGCGCGGCGCGGCCGGCGGCGGCGACGCTGGCGTACTGGTCGCGGATCAGCCCGAGTGCCTTCGCCGACCAGGGCAGCAGCTCGCAGTCGAGCAGCAGCCAGCTGGCCGGGCCGGTGTCGGTGGCCAACCGCTGCCACAACCCGGCGGCGTCGGCCGCCGCCCGGACCCGGGCCAGGAGTGCCTCGGTCTGCCCGTCGGCGGTGAAGAACGGCCGGCCGGTGCGGGTGTGGATCACCCCGCCGCCGGGCCCGAACCGGGGATCCCCGGCCGGATCGCGGCACACCAGCACCACCGCCCGGGAACCCATGTGCTTCTCCTGGCAGACCACCCGATCCACGCCGGCGGCCCGGTAGTCGGCGAACGCCTCCACCGGATGCTCCAGGAATCCCTCCTGCGTCGACGTCGAGCAGGGCGCCATCGTCGGCGGCAGCCAGACCAGCCAGCGGGGATCGACCGCGAAGCGGCTCATCACCTCCAACGCGGCGGCCGCGTTCTCGGCGGCGATCGTCGCGGTGCCGTAGCCGTAGTCGAGGTGCCGCCGGCCGGTGACGTCACCGAGGTCGAGCCCGTCGCTGGGCCGGTCCGACCCGCGCGGGCCGGTGCCGTCGCCGGGCGGCGCCAGCAGCGGCTTCACCGGCGCGTAGTACTCGTGGGCGGCCGGCACCGAGACGAGTTCCCGCGACGGGTACCGCAGCGCGGTCAGCTCGCCGCCGAAGACGCAGCCGGTGTCGACACAGATCGTGTTGTTGACCCACTCCGGGCGCGGCGTCGGGGTGTGTCCGTAGACCACGGTGGCCGCACCCCGGTAGTCGCGGGCCCACGGGTAGCGCACCGGCAGGCCGTACTCGTCGGTCTCGCCGGTGGTCTCCCCGTACAGGGCGAAGCTGCGCACCCGCCCGGAGGCCCGGCCGTGATACTCGGCCTTGAGCCCGGCGTGCGCCACCACCAGCGCGCCCCCGTCCAGCCGGTAGTGGCTGATCAGGCCGTCGATGAACCCGGCGGCCTCGTCGGTGAACTCGGCGGGCTCGGCGGCCAACTGCTCCAGGGTCTCGGCCAGCCCGTGCGAGACCGTCACCTTGCGCCCACGCAGCTTGCGCAGCAGCTTCTGCTCGTGGTTGCCGGCGACGCAGAGCGCGGTGCCGGCCCGCACCATCCCCATCACCAGGCGGAGCACCCCGGGGGAGTCCGGGCCGCGGTCCACCAGGTCACCGACGAAGACCGCGGTACGCCCCTGCGGATGGCGGGCGCCGACCGGTCGACCGGTGTCGTCGCGGTCGATCGCCCAGCCCAGGGTGGTGAGCAGCTGCTCCAGCTCGGCGCGGCAGCCGTGCACGTCACCGATGATGTCGAACGGGCCGGTCAACTCGCGGCGGTCGTTGAACAGCTTGCTGAACCGCACCTGCGCGGTGTCGATCTCGTCGACGCCGCGCAGCACGTGCACCTTGCGGAAACCCTCCCTGGCCAGCCGGCCGACCGAGCGGCGCAGGTCGCGCTGCATCCGGACCACCACGTGCCGGCCGAAGCTACGGTCGGCCCGGCCCTGGGTCCGCTCCCAGCAGATCTGCTCCGGCACGTCCAGCACCAACGCCACCGGCAGCACGTCGTGCTCGCGGGCCAGCGCCACCAGCCCGGCCCGGGCGTGTTCCTGCAGGTTGGTGGCGTCGACCACGGTCAGCCGGCCGGCCCGCAGCCGCTTGCCGGCGACGTAGTGCAGCGCGTCGAAGGCGTCGGCGGACGCAGACTGGTCGTTCTCGTCGTCGGCGACCAACCCCCGGAAGGTGTCCGAGGAGAGCACCTGGGTGGCGGCGAAGTGCCGACGGGCGAAGGTCGACTTGCCCGATCCGGAGACGCCGACCAGTGCCACCAACGCCAGCTCGGGAATCTCCAGCGCGGTCATCGGGCACCGCCTGCCGCACCGGTCACGCCGTCGCGGCTGAAGACGGCCAGCTGGGTCGGTGGTCCGAGCTGCGGATCCACCTCACCCACCGGCTGGTACACGACCCGGTAGCCGTACGCGGCGGCGACGGAGCCGGCCCAGTCGGCGAACTGGGCGCGGGTCCATTCGAAGCGGTGGTCCGGATGGCGCAGGGCGCCGGCCGGCATGCCGTCGTAGCGCACGTTGTACTCCACGTTGGGGGTGGTCACCAGGACGGTGTCGGGGCGGGCGTGCCCGAAGACGGACTCGGCCAACGCCGGCAGCCGGGGCGGGTCGAGGTGTTCGACGACCTCCATCAGCACGGCGGCGTCGTAGCCGCGCAGCCGGTCGTCGCGGTAGGTCAACGCCGACTGCCAGAGCCGGATCCGCTGCTGCTGGCGGGCCGGCAGCCGGTCCAGCCGCAGTCGCCGGGCGGCGAGCTCCAGTGCCCGCGCCGACACGTCGGTGCCGACGATCTCGGTGAACTGCGGCTGGGCGAGCAGTTCGGTGAGCAGCGCGCCGCCGCCGCAGCCGAGGTCGAGCACCCGGCGGGCACCGGCCCCGGTGAGCGCGGCGAGTACGGCGGCCCGCCGGGTCGCCGCCAGCGGGCGAGGCTTGACTAGCTGGTCGCCGCCCGGCTCGATGTTCTCGGCGTCGACGCTGTCGGGTTCGACCGCCGCGTCGGACAGCCGTAGCTCGGCGGCCCGTGTCTCGGCGAGCTTGTCCTCGGCGCGCTGCGCCAGCACCCGGCGGTGGGCCAGGTAGCGCCGGGTGATCAGTCGACGCTCCGGGTGGCCGACCAGCCAGCCTTCCCCGGCGCGCAGCAGCTTGTCGAGCTCGTCCGGGGCGATCCAGTAGTGCTTGGCGTCATCGAGGACCGGCAGCAGTACGTACAGGTGGTTGAGCGCGTCGGCGACCCGCGACGTGCCGGTGAGGGTGAGGTCGACGTAGCGGCTGTCGCCCCACTGCGGGAAGCGTTCGTCGAGCGGGATCGGGTGGGCGGTCACCGCCCAGCCGAGCGGGGTGAAGAGGCGTTCGGCGAGCGCCGCACCGCCCCGGCAGCGCAGCACCGGGACCCGGATGGTCAGCGGCAGGGCGGTGCCGGGCAGCTCCGGCCGGTCGCGGCTCTCGCCGCGCAGCGCCGACCGGAAGACCTTGGCGAGTGCGGCGGCGAGCAGGCTGGACGCGGCGTACGGTCGGTCGTTGACGTACCGGCCGAGGGTGAAACTTTCCGGCATGGCGGCGGTACGCCGACCAGGATGGCGGCCCCGCGCGGCGGCGAGCCGGCCGGGGTCGACGTCGAGCAGCAGCGCGGCGGTGCAGCGCTGCTCGGTCGCCTCCGGGTAGAACACGTGCGCGGTGCCGGTGGGCACGTCGAACGACTGCATCCGGTCGGGATGCTTGACCAGCAGGTAGCCGAGGTCGGTGGCGGGCTGGTGGGTGGTCGTCACGGTCAGCAGCACGGGCATGATCGTGCCAGCCGTCGGCTACCCGCCGACAGCGGTTATCTGCTGAGTGTCAGCGGTAGCCGTCGTCGTCGAGGTCGACGATCCGGGACTGTTCGACCGCGTCCCAGTCGTCGACCTCCAGACCGCGGTGGATCTCCGGCTCCTGGTCGACCGGGTTGGCCGCGACGGACTGCTCGAAGGTGTCGTCCGTTGGTGCCTCGATGTCGCGTTCGTCGGGGGCGAGGTGGTCGGCCGGGGCGAGGTCCTCGTCCGGGTACGTCATGTCGTCTCCGTCGGTTGGGCGGTCGCTGCCACGGTCTGCCCGCTGCCTGATCCACGCTACGGGCTGATCGGGCACTCCGCAGACTGCTGTCCAGAATAAGCCGAATGCCCGCTTCTGTGGGTTGGTGGTTTACCTCAGGTGGCAGGATGGCCGTATGGGATTCGTGATCAGACTCGCGGTCACCGCAGTCGCACTCTGGATCACCACGCTGATCGTGCCCGGGATCGACGTCGCCGGTGACACGGCGACCAACAACGTACTGACGATCGTCGTCGTAGCGTTGATCTTCGGTCTGGTCAACGCGGTGCTCAAACCGGTCATCAAGGTGGTCGGCTGCGTCTTCTACCTGCTGACCCTCGGACTGTTCGCCCTGGTCGTCAACGCGCTGCTGTTCCTGCTGACCGACTGGCTGGCCCAGCAGCTGGACCTTCCGTTCAGCATCGACGGATTCTGGCCCGCCTTCTGGGGGGCGATCGTGCTGGCCGTCGTCAGCTGGCTGATCAGCCTGGTCATCCCGGACAAGTACGACAAGCGCTGACCGGTTCGACCGGACAGGGCCGATGTCGTCGCGGCAACGCCGCTGCGGGATACTGCCAGCTGAGGACAGCGCGGTCCAGCGCAGAAAAGACGAGCATGACAACCGGCCCGTCCGGCGGCCGAATCGGTTCAAAGGAGCGTTCGAAATGCCCATCGCCTCTCCCGAGGTCTACGCCGAGATGCTTGACCGCGCCAAGGCCGGCGCGTTCGCGTACCCCGCCATCAATGTCACGTCCTCGCAGACCCTCAACGCCGCGCTGCGGGGCTTCGCCGACGCGGAGAGCGACGGCATCATCCAGGTCTCCACCGGTGGCGCCGAGTACCTGTCCGGCCCCACCGTCAAGGACATGGTCACCGGGTCGCTGGCGTTCGCCGCCTTCGCCCACGAGGTCGCCAAGAAGTACGACGTCAACATCGCGCTGCACACCGACCACTGCCCGAAGAACAAGCTCGACGGGTTCGTCCGCCCGCTGCTGGCCGCCTCCAAGGAGCGCGTCGCCGCCGGCGGTGCTCCGCTGTTCCAGTCGCACATGTGGGACGGTTCGGCGGTGCCACTGAAGGAGAACCTGGAGATCGCCAGCGAGCTGCTCGCCGAAGCCGCCGCAGCCAAGGTGGTGCTGGAGATCGAGGTCGGCGTGGTCGGCGGTGAGGAGGACGGCGTCGTCGGCGCGATCGACGAGAAGCTGTACACCACCGTCGAGGACGGCCTGGCCATGGTCGAGACGCTCGGCCTCGGCGAGAAGGGCCGCTACATCGCGGCGCTGACCTTCGGCAACGTGCACGGCGTCTACAAGCCGGGCAACGTCAAGCTGCGTCCGGAGATCCTCAAGGAGATCCAGGACGCGGTCGGCGCCAAGTACGGCAAGGACAAGCCACTCAGCCTGGTGTTCCACGGCGGCTCCGGCTCGCTGCTGGAGGAGATCCGGGCCGCGCTGGACTACGGCGTGGTCAAGATGAACATCGACACCGACACCCAGTACGCCTTCACCCGCCCGGTGGTCAGCCACATGTTCAGCAAGTACGACGGCGTGCTGAAGATCGACGGCGAGGTCGGCGACAAGAAGGCGTACGACCCCCGGTCCTGGGGCAAGGCGGCCGAGGCCGGCCTGGCGCAGCGGGTCGTCGAGGCCTGCGAGCACCTGCGGTCCACCGGCACCACGCTGGCCAAGTAACGCTTCCAAGCTTCGCAGCGCGGCGGCCGGCCCGGCATCTTCGGGCCGGCCGCCGCGTCGTCGCTGGTCGGGGCGGGCCGGTAGGATCACCCGATCCAGCAGGTCCGCTGTGGAGGTGGTCGTGCTCGGCATCGATGGGTATGAGCCACGGTGGTATCACGACGCTGCCACGCTGGCCGCTGCCCATCGGGCCCGGTCCACCCGGCTGATCGGCCGGCCGCTGATCGACACCTGGTTGATGTGGGATCTCGACCTGGACACCTGGTACGCCAACGGCCCGGTGATCCTGGGCTTCGGCGACGTCAACGTCGAGGTGACGCACCGAAGGTTCGACGAGTGCGCGATCACCTGGAACCAGGTCGACATGTCGATGCCGCCGGACCTGGCGGGACTGCGCCTGGACTGGCGCAGCGACCGGCATCCGGCACCGTTGCCGGCCCGCGGCCGTCAATTGCGGGCGGTCAACGTCATCGAGCGGATCATGCCGTCCCACTGGCGCCCGCACGTGCTGCACGCGGTCGAGTTCCTCTTCGACGACGCCCGGCTGGCCGTGCTCAACGCCCTGGATGAGAACGGCCTGTCGGCCGAGCCCGACGTCGAGTTGCCGATCGTCGCCTGGCGCCGCCGCCGGGTCGCCTGACGTCCGCGAGGTCGCCGGTGAGCACGCTCTGGTCACCCGACACTCACTGTCAGGCCAAGTGCTGCTGCCAGCCGGCCGACGCCGGCGGATCCCGGTCCGCTGCGGGCAATCTCGGCGATGACGCTGCGGGTGGTGGGTCTGCATCTGATCTCGGCCGGTGCGAGGCGGTCGGCGTCGACGAGGGTCCGGCCCGCAGCGACCAGGTCGCCGATGTGGAGAAACGCGCGTGCGGCGTCGACCAGGTAGGCGGCCCGGTGCTCGGCGGGTAGTCGTAGCCACCCGTTGCGGCGGATGATTGCGGGGTGTCGGCGGGCGGCGTCGGACGCGTCGCCAAGGGTGACGGCCGCCGACACGCGGGCGCAGTCGACGGCGGCGGGGCCGAACGTCGCCTGCCGGTGGTCCTGGCCGTCCTCAACCTGCCCGGCCACTGCAGCGGCCTGCCCGATCAGGTCGGTGACGGCGGTGGTGTCGCCGCAGCCGGCAGCGGCAACGGCCGCTTGCAGCAGCAGTGTGCCGTACAGCGGCTTGTGCTCGATGTCCGCGATGCCGTTCGCGGACGCGGTGAGTCGGTGCGCGGCGGCGATCGTCGCTGCCATCGCGAGTCGGCTCTGACCCAGGCCGCGTAGGGCTTGTCCGAGCGGGATGGCCGCTGCTGTGGCGAGGAGCGGATCGTCGCCGGCGGTGGCGAGTGCCCGGTCTGCGGCGAGCCAGGCAAGGTCTGGCTCGTCGACCTTGACCAGCGCCTGCGCCGTGACCTGGTACGCGAGTGCCTGCAACTCCGCGCCAGCGGCTGGTCCGGTCGCGTGCAGGTGCTGTACGGCGCCGAGCAGTTCAGGCAGCATCCGCAGTAGCCGGGGATGGTCACCATGGCGGTAGGTGGCCCAGGCGTGCTCCACCCGCTGGGCGACGTCGGCCGGGTTCGGCACCTTGCTGCGGCTGCCAGCGGCGGCGAAGGCATGGTAGCTGGCCAGGGCAGCGCGGACCGCGTCGACGCCGGCCGGCACGCCGGCCGGCGTCGACTGCAGGTTGGCGTCGAGGAGTTCGGCCGGGTCGATCCGGAGCACCTCGGCCACCGTGCAGATCAGCGAGAACCGGTCCAAGGACCGGGCGCCGCGTTCGATCTTCTCGACCCAGCTTTTCGATCGGCCGATCCGGTCGGCGAATACCTGTTGGGTCATCCGTCGGCGAACCCGCCATTGGGCGACCCGCCGTCCGACTGCCGCACTCACCGGTGCCCGCCCTCGATCCAGGTCCAGGCCACGAACCGTTCGTACAAGTCGGCGGGGTCGGTGATGCCGGCTTCCTCGGCGGCTACCGACAGCAGCTCGGCGATGTCGACCGACAGGGCGATGGGTTCGCCGGCGTAGGCCTCGGCGAGCTGGGTTCGCGCTGGCGAGCAGGGCCAGGGCGTGCCGTCGGAGCAGACGGTGCACGACCAGGTGGGCCGTGCCGGTTCGTGGACTGGCTCGCCGCCGCAGGCGCGGCCTTGGCGGCCGGTCATGGCAGGAAATGCCGGCCCGCGTTTCCGCCGCGCCGGTCGGTGCGGTCTGCTCGGACCGGTGGCCGGGTGTCGGCCGGTCGGGCAGGCTGGTCTGCGTACCGGCGGCGGCCGGGTGCCGGATAGACGACGTCGACCCCGCCGGGCCGCAGAAACCATTTGCCGATCATCTGGGCGCTCCTCGGTGGAGGGGCGGCGACCCGGGGTGGCTCTCCACGTCGACCCCGGGCCGCCGCCGATCTGGGGCCCTGGCCTTGCGGTGCTCCCGCGTCGCGACGATGCGGGAGTGCAGGGCCGGGCCGCAGGCGCTACGCGGCCCGGCCCCCCGCTCCGTCGCGGGACCGTGCTGACTGCGCCTTGGGTAGATCGTGCCCAGTTGATCACTGAGAGTGAAGATGCTGGGCGGGGTACAACGCACGATGCCTGGCGGTTGTACCCCGCTATGGGTTACCCGTCGAGTCCGACCAGCGTGATCAGGTTGGCGAGGTCCTGGGTCGCAGCCCGGCGACGTTCGTCCCGGACGGTGCGGATCACGTCTTTCGCGTACCGCTGGTGCCGCATCCAGCCCGGAGCAGTGCAGCTCAGGCGCGTCAGTACCTCGGTCGCCTCAGGCCACTGCCGTCGCGCAGCGTGCGCCCACGCCACATCAAGCTGGTGCCGCTGCTTGCAGCTCGCGAGGACACCGGCTGTGTCGCCGACCGTGCCCGCGTACCGCAGCACCTGCGCTGGGTCTCCGGTGATAGCTGCCACCTCGGCACGCATCATCTGCACCTTGGATGGCGCCAGCCACCCAAGCGCGTACTGAGTTTGCCCGGATGGCTGGCTGACCTGGGTCATCCTCGTCGCAGCGGTCGCAGCCAAGTCCAGCATGCCGTGGGCGTCCTGGTCGCGGCCATCCCGGGCCGCTGCTGCAGCCGCCCGCACCCACAGCCACCCCCACGACGCCAATTCAACCGACGTGGCCTGACTGATCCTCGGCGGCTCGACACCGTCGGCGGTGACCGCGGCCAGTTCCGCCGACTCGCTGAGGCGAGCCTGCCTCATCAGCAGCCAGCACATGGGACTGACGGCGGCCGCAATGGTCGGCATGTGGCCCGACTCCGCTGCCGCCTCGCGTGCAGCGATAGCGGCGGTGTGCGCGAGGTCGTGCGCCCGGATCTGCAGGAGCAGCCGCGCGGCGAGTTGGTAGGCGCCGCTGGCGATCCGCTGCGCGTCGCTCTGGTCGTCGCCACTGCTGTTCGACACTAGGGTCCGGGCTTCTGCGATGAGCACCGGAAGCTGACCTACGACCACGCCGAAGTCGTTCGCGTGGTACGCAGTGTTGGCTTCGACCAGATGTGCACGGACACTGCCGATTGTCAGGGTCGGCTGGTCGGCCACCGCGCTGAGGACCCGCCCGTCGTAGCCGACCACTGGCGTCAGCGCCTGCCGGAGGGCCAGCAGTGGCAGGGCTCGGTGTCCGGGTGTGGCGTGCGCGACGGCGTCCGGCGCGTCGCCAATGAGCGATGTGGTTGCCACTCCGAGGACTTTCGCGATCCGCCGCAGCGTGTCCAGGCGTGCGTTGTGCCTCTCGCGCTCGATCTTCCGTATCGCGCCGACGCTGAGCCCAGCGCGGTCGGCTAGTTGCTCCTGGGTGAGTTGCTGCTCCCGGCGGAGTTTGCTGACGCGTTCGCCAATGGTTGCCATGGTTGTGCCCTCCCGCACGAGGGTTGTTGGCCGCCCCCGCACGGGTCGGCGCTCTACTGGCGACGGTACGCCGCGACCGACGTGGCTGCTACGATCCTGGCCAGGGGTCGGCCCGCACGCCGACCCCTTCGCCGTGTCCGGGTGGTCGGCATCTGACAGGTCGCTGCCGTTCCTGACTCGGTGGCTCGGCACCGTACGCCCGGCTGCTTGACCCGGACCTTGGGGCCGGCCGCAGCATGGGTCGTGCCGGTCGACGACGGCCGGCACGAGGAGGGCACGATGCGGCTGCTCACCATCGGCGTGTTCGCCCGAGCGGCCGGACTGACCGTCAAGGCCCTGCGGATCTACTCCGACCTGGGACTGCTGCGACCGGCAGCGGTCGACCCGGACTCCGGCTACCGGTACTACGACCCGGAGCAGCTGGAGTTGGCCAGGTTGGTGGCCACGTTGCGGCGTAGCGGCATGCCGCTACGCCGGATCCGGCAGGTCTGCGCGCACTGGCCGGACGACCCGGCGACCGTCGCCGGGGAGATATCCGACTGGTGGTCGGCCACCCAGGCCGATGTGGCGGCCAGGCAACGACTCGTGACCAGCCTCGTCGACGAACTCCAGAAGGGGAGAACGACGATGACCGACCAACAATCCGGGTTCGAGCTGCACAGCGCCGCCCGGACCGACATCGGCAGGGTGCGGACCAGCAACGAGGATCAGGCGTACGCCGCAGGCCGGCTGGTGGCCGTCGCCGACGGTGCCGCCGGGCCGGGCGGGGCGGCGGCGAGCGCTGCGGTGATCAGTGCGCTGGCGCGGCTCGGCACCGATCCGGCTCAGGTGACCGGCGCTGCGTTGGCCCGCGCGGCCGACGACGCGGTGGGCCAGGTGCGGGCTCAGACAGGCAAGGCGCCGATCAGCACCCTGACCGCGTTGCTGGCTGTCGGCGACCGGCTCGCCCTGGTGCACGTCGGCGACACCCGGGCGTACCGGTGCCGGGGCGGCGAACTGGTCCAGCTCACCCGCGACGACAGCTACGTGCAGAGCCTGGTCGACGAGGGTCGGCTCGACCCGGCGCTCGCCCAGACCCATCGGCAGCGGGCGCTACTGACCCAGGCACTGGACGGCACCGGCAGCGTCCGGCCGGCGTACGCGACGCATTCGCTGGTCGCGTACGACCGGTTTCTGCTCTGCTCGGACGGTGTCTGGGCGGTCGTGCCGGACGCCGCCCTGGCCACCGCCGTCAGCGCCGGGCATGATCCGGCGCAGACGGTACGCGTGGTGATCGACCTCGCGTACCGGGCGGGTGCCCCGGACAACGTCGCCTGCGCGGTCGTCGAGGTCGTGCCGCGCTCAGCCGGACCTGGTGGCCTGGGCGGGCACGACCGGCGGTAGCGGGGTGGCGGTGAGCAGCTCGACCGCCTCGTGAACGTCGTCGGTGAGTCGGATCAGCGGGGACAGGTCGCCAGCCGGGGACAGCGCCAGCAGCGGCCCCAGCACGGTCTGCACCGGTAGCGTCTCGGTCCAGAAGGCACGGTCGAGGAAGACGTACGGGCCGCTGGCACCGTCGGTGCCGTAGAACGTCTTCGTCGCCGCCTGGAAGACCTCCTGTACGGTGCCGGCGCGGCCGGGCGCGAAGACGATCCCGCCCCGGGTCAGCCGCAGGATGGTGTCCTCCCGGACGGCGTTGCAGAAGTACTTGGCGATCCGGCCGGCGAACAGATTCGCTGGTTCGTGCCCGTACAGCCAGGTGGGGATGGCCAGCCCGCCGGCCCGCGCCCAGTCGAGCCCGTCACCGGTGCCGGTGCCGGCGGCGGACTCGGCGGGCGGGTCGTCGGCGTGGGGGTCGGCGCCATAGCGGTCGCGGACCGCCAGCGCCGCGGCGGTGTACGGCCGCTGGTCGGCGTAGTCCGGCGCGGTGGCGAGCAGGTCGATGGCGGCAGCCAGGTCCTCGGCGTCGTGACCGCTCAGGTAGGCGCCGAGGTTGGCGGCCTCCATCACGCCCGGCCCGCCGCCGGTGACGACCAGGCGTCCGGCCCGGGTCAGCTCCCAGCCGAGCATGGCGGCCAGCCGGTACGCCGAGGTGCCGCGCAGCACGGCGTGCCCGCCCATCACCCCGATCACCGAGGCCGGCCCGTACGCGTCGATCCAGGCCCGGGTGGTGTCGGCGAGCGCGTTGTCGATGGCGTGGTCGTGCAGCCGTTGGGCCAGCGCCTCCCGGATCTCCGGCAGGGCACCGCCGTGTTGCCGGAAGTGCTGGTAGACCAGGTTGTCGTACATGCCGTCGGGGCCGTGCTCGGCGAACCCGGCGGCGAGGTCCGCGGGGGTGTAGAGCCGGGGCGGATGACTGGGGTACGGCAGCGCGGCGAACGGCGGCACCACGTGCGCGCCGCGCCGGACCAGGTCGGCCTCGGCCTGCGCGGACGGGAACGAGCAGCCGAGGAAGAGGGCGTCGGCGAGGTCGACGTCGCTCAGGTCGGGTACCGGTGGCACGTCGAACTGCAGGCCCTGCACGGTCAGCCCGGCGAGGCTGCCGGCGGCCAGGTGGCGGTCCAGCTCGGCGCGGGATTCTACTTCGTACGGCGTCGTGTCGTACGGTTCGAGTAGTTCTGCGGGGGGTGGCGTGGGCACCTGGACATTTTCTCCTGTCGCCGCAAACGGCTGAGTGTCCGGTTGGTTTCTTGGTCGGCGCCCGGCCCTGGACATGGCGAAGCCCGGTGGCACGAGGCCACCGGGCTTCCAAACCGGGTCCTGGGGAGGCTCCGGACCTCTATTTCTAGTCGAGTAGTGCTCGTCGCACACCCACCGCACGCGTGACGAAGGACTCATCCGTTCAGACACCACGCTGCGGCAAATCCGGGTTGAATGGGCCGAATGCAGAACCTGTTGCCCGAGCCGCCGGCCACTTTGCTTCCCGGCGACGAGCAGGCCGAAGCGGCGCTCGCCGAGGCCGCCCAGGTGGATACCGATGAGGCGTACGCCGCCGCCACCGGTCGTCACCCCACCTACAGTCGGGCGTGGGCGGTGCTTGCCCAGCGTGCGTTCGCCAAGGGCGCGGTCGTCACCGCGTACGCGTACGCGCGGACCGGGTACCACCGCGGGCTGGACCAGCTGCGCCGCAGCGGTTGGAAGGGCCATGGCCCGGTGCCCTGGTCCCACCGGCCGAACCAGGGTTTCCTTGCCTGCCTTCACCTGCTGTCGCGGGCGGCCGGGGAGATCGGCGAGTCCGACGAGGCGGCGCGGTGCGCCCAGTTCCTGCGCGACTGCGACCCGGCCGCCGGGGACGCCCTGGCCGGCAGCTGAGCCTTCGATCCACCTGATCCGACCCGGCCGAGGCGCTGCTCGGCCGGGTCACAGCCCTTCCGACACCGCGGCACCGATCTTGAGCCAGGCCTGACGGAAGGTCGAGGACAGCTGCCCGTACCGGATCGGTTCGCCGCTGTCGATGATCCGTTCGTACGGCGCGAGCAGGACCGTGCGGGTCCGGGCGGCGAAGTGCCGCTGGATCGGTTCCAGGTCGATCTCCCGGCGGGACGGCGGCATGGAGATCACCGTGACCGCCTGTCGGACCAGCCGTTGCCGGCCGGTCTGCTCCAGATGGTCGAGCATCCGGGCGGCCGGCTCGGCGGAGTCGTTGCGCGCGGACATGGTCACCACGAGCTGGTCGGTGGCGTCGATCGCCGCCTGCCAGTTCTGGGCGCGGACGTTGTTGCCGGTGTCCACGAAGATCAATTTGTAGAAGCGGCTGACGACCTCGCGGATCTCGGCGAACGCGGCGGCGGTGAGCATCTCACCGGCGGTGGCCGACTCGTCCGAGGCGAGTACGTCGAACATGCCCTCGCCCTGCGCCCGGACGTACTGCGACAGGTCACCGACCCGGCCGTGGGCCCCCTGGAACTGGCGCAGGTCACGGAGCATGTCGCGCACCGTGCGGGAGTGGAAGTCCTGCTGGGCGCGCATGCCCAGGGTGCCCTGCGTCTCGTTGTTGTCCCAGGCGAGCACGTAGCCGCCACGCTTCTGCCCGAACGTCATGGCCAGCATCAGGATGGCGACCGTCTTACCGGCGCCGCCCTTCGGGTTGACCACGGTCACCTGCCGCAGCCCACCGAAGTTGCGCCGTACCATCTCGATGTCCCGACGGATCTCCTGCTCGTACTGCGCGGGCGGCAGCTTCACCAGGCCGAGCGTGGTGCGGTTGAGTGCGGCCCGCATGCCCATCGACGCGAGCGGGTTCGCCGGCTTGGTCGCGCGCCGCTGCGCGAACTCCTCCGCGGTCGGCACGAACGAGTCGTCGGGCCAGCCGGCTGGCGCGTCCGGCCCGGCGGTGTACGGCGTCGGCCCGGCCGGGTACGGCGTCGGCCCGGCGGTGTAGGGCGTCGGTCCGGTGGTGTACGGCGTCGGTCCGGCTGGGTGCGGGGCGGGTCCGGTGGTGTACGGCGTCGGTCCGGCTGGGTGCGGCGGTGTCGGCTGTTGGTTTGGCGTCGGTTGGTGCGCAACGTGGTCGGCACCCGGGCCCAGTACACCTGGCGGCACCGGGTAGGCGGCGCCGGGACCGGCGGGCGTGGGTGGTGCCGGCATCCGGTGTACGCCGGGCACCTCCTCGTACGGTTGCCGGGGTAGCTCGGTGACGCCCGGACCCACCTGCTGGTACGTCCCGGCCTGCTGGTGCGGTCCCGGCGCGGGCTGCGGCGGCGACCAGCCACCGTCATCCGTCGGCGTCCAGTCGTCCCAGCCGGTCGCTGGCGGATGCGCCCCGGCATCGGCCGGCGGGGCCCACGGATCGGTGGGCTGAACAGATGCGATGTCGCCGGGCTGACCCGGGACGAGGTCAGCGGGCCGAGCCGGCCGGCCGGGGCCCGGTGGCGGTGGCGGTGGCGTCGGGGTCTGGCCCGGCGGGGGAGCCGGCCGGTTCGGCCCGGGATGCGGCGAACTGGGATGGGTCGGCCCAGGGCGGGGCGGTGTCGGATGGGGCCGGCCAGCGGACTGTGCCGCTGTCGGACCGGCGGCCGGTGCCGGCTGCTCCGGGGAGCGCCGCGGTGCCGGGGGCAGCGTGCCTCGTTGGTCCGGCTCGTCGTCGTCGGGGGCGCCTGGGGCGCGGGTCGTCAGCCGTCGTGGTGGCTGCGCCCACGGGGAGACCGGCGACTGCGGCAACCCGGGGTCGCGGCCGGCGGCAAGAGGCTCGGCCGGTGGCCCGCCCGGCGCGGTTGGCCCGCCCGGCGCGGTTGGCCCGCCCGGCGCGGTTGGCCCGCCCGGCGTGGCCGGCCCGGCACCCGCCGGCACCGTCGCTGGCGGCGGCACGAGTGGCACCGAGATCGTCCGATCACTGTGGGAAGTGGCGACGATCTCGTCCGGCGGCCAGAACGGTTCCTCGGCCGTCGCGCCGCCGTTGCCGGTCATCCGCGCCGGATCGGTCTGCTCGTGCACTGCTACTCCCCTCCTCGCCCCCGCGCTCGCCCGAGGATGTGCAGGTCAGTCGCTACTTAGCGTCGCATACCAGGTCCAAGCGTGTACACGGCCCAGGCACCCGGTTCCACCCACCAGGACCGTTTCCGGGACAATGAGCCCATCACCCCGTCGTCGACGAACGGTAGTTCGCCATCGCGTGGGGTGACCGCCGCCGCCCGTCCCCGGGCCCGGCGAACCTCGATGCGTACCCGGTCGCCACGCCACCACGACCTGGTCACCACCGGCACCGCGACGGCCACCTCCAGTATCCCGTCGGACGGGTCCGCCCGGGCCACCAGCTCGACCTCGGCCAGTCGGGCGTACCCGTCGGCGTTGGCCACCACACAGGCCAGCAGCGGGTCGTTGCCGGCACTCAACACGGCGTCATCGACTTCGATCCGCCCGCGCCAGGGTAGCGGGTGGTCGCGCTCGTCGGCTCCGCCCAGCAACGCGCCGTCCAAGGTCACCGAACCCCCATCGGTACGCAGGAGATCCAGCCGCCGTACCCGTCCGTCGACGACCGCGTCGGCGACCGCGGCCGGTTCCCGGGGCAGCCCGAGCCGGCCGACCAGATCGGTGGCCAGGGTGGTCCCGCTGTCCGCCGCCGACCTCGTCGTGCCGGGCAGGCCGGCCGGGTCGAGTGGCAGGACCCCGAGCGCCGGCAGGTCGGGCAGGGTCCGGTCGCCGGCCAGGTCGGCCGGCCGTCGGCTCGGCGGCGGGGCGTAGCGACGTACCATCCGGCGCAGTACCGCCCGCAGCTGCCCGTCGGTCGCGGCGGCGACGATCAGCCGGGTCTTGCCGTCGTCGTCCGGCCAGGTCAGGCCGTCCGGCCGGGCCGGTCCGTCCAGTCGGGCGATCACCTCGTCGATCTCCCGGTCCGAGCGGGCGGTGACCGTCTCGACCCGGGCGCCGGCCGCGACCAGCGCGTCCCGGCAGGCGAGCACCGGCACCCGGGCCGGCTCGGCGCAGGCAGCCGTGTCGGTGGAGTCCGGTTCGGGGCGGTCGGGCTTGTTCGCATCGGCAGCCGGGCCGCAGCCGGCGCCGCAGATGCCGTCGCAGCCCGCGTTCGGTTGGCTGCCGAGCGTCAGCAGCACCACGTCGTACACCGTCGCCGCCTCCTGCTGATCCTCGCGGCCACGTCCACCCGGATCGTGACCCTTGTTAGCCTGACTCCTCGGGCTCGCCACGCGGTCGCCACCTGGCACCCGAGCCCCATGGAGGCGGGTTACACAAGATGCCAGCGATCGTGCTGCTCGGCGCGCAATGGGGTGACGAGGGCAAGGGCAAGGTTACCGACCTGCTCGGTGAGCGGGTCCACTACGTGGTGCGGTTCTCCGGTGGCAACAACGCCGGACACACCGTCATCACGCCGGACGGGCAGAAGTACGCCCTGCACCTGATGCCCTCCGGTGCCCTCTCCCCGAACGCGATGATCATCATTGGGAACGGGGTCGTGGTCGACCCGAAGGTGCTGCTGACCGAGATCGACGGACTCGCCGAACGTGGCGTCGACGTCTCCCGGCTGCGGATCTCCGGTGACGCGCATCTGATCATGCCGCACCACCGTGCCCTGGACCGGGTGGTCGAGCGCTACCTCGGGTCGGCGAAGATCGGCACGACCGGCCGTGGCATCGGGCCGGCGTACGGCGACAAGGTGGCCCGGATGGGCATCCGGGTCCAGGACCTGCTCGACCCCGGCATCCTGCGCAAGAAGCTGGAGTTGGCGCTGCGGGAGAAGAACCAGATCCTGTTCAAGGTCTACAACCGCAAGGCTCTCGACCTCGACGCGGTGGTCGAGGAGTACCTCGAGTACGCCGAACGGCTGCGCCCGCACATCGCCGAGACCCGGGCGATCCTCTGGGACGCCCTGGACCGGGGCGAGACCGTGCTGCTCGAAGGCGCCCAGGCCACCATGCTGGACATGGACCACGGCACCTATCCGTTCGTGACCTCGTCCAACCCGACCTCCGGCGGTGCCTGTGTGGGCACCGGCATCCCGCCGACCGCGATCGCCAAGGTGATCGCGGTGACCAAGGCGTACACCACCCGGGTCGGCTCCGGCCCGTTCCCGACCGAGCTGTTCGACGCCAACGGCGAGCACCTGCGCAAGATCGGCGTCGAGTACGGCACCACCACCGGTCGGGAACGCCGCTGCGGCTGGTTCGACGCGGTCGTCGGCCGGTACGCCGTACGGCTCAACGGGGTGACCGACCTGGTGGTCACCAAGCTCGACGTGCTCACCGGCCTGGCGAAGGTGCCGATCTGTGTCGGCTACGAGATCGACGGCGAGCGTTTCGACGACATGCCGATGACGCAGACCGGGTTCCACCACGCCAAGCCGATCTACGAGGAGCACGACGGCTGGTGGGAGGACATCACCAAGGCCCGCACCGAGGAAGAGCTGCCGGTGAACGCTCGCCGGTACATCGCCCGCATCGAGGAGCTGTGCCGCGCACGGGTCAGCGTGGTCGGCGTCGGTCCGGGCCGTGAGGAGAACGTGGTACGCCACGACCTGCTCTGATCCGTACAACTCTGTCTGATTTCGCCCAGAGTGAGCGCGTCGCAGGTGTTGTCCGTCTTTGGACATGTCTGCGGCGCGCCCGGATGCTGGTTCCTCAGCAAATCCTCAGAGTTTCACCAAGTATGGCCGCGCTGCCCGCTCGATGATCCGATCCGGTCCCAGATGTCCTTCGGCTAGCACCAACGTCGACGGCGGGACACCTTTTCGAACTTGATCGATGTTAGCGGATAGCAGGGAGCAAGGCAGTGAGCCGGTTGTACGGCGATCCGACCCGAGCGAGACGCTCGATGGCAGCCACCACCCCCCCGACCCCCCCGACCGGAATCCCACCGATGACACTGGCGCGCTGGACGCTGGTCGGTGTGGTGCTGGTCAACCTGTTGATTCTCGAAGTCTCCTTCTTCGCGTACGGCCAGGGAAAGAACTCGGTGCTGACGGTCGCCAAGTTCTTCGGCCTGCACGCGGCCATGATCATGATGCTGCAGTTGACGCTGGTGGCCCGGATCCCCTGGCTGGACCGGCGGCTCGGGATGGACCGGCTCACCGCCTGGCACCGCTGGCTCGGGTTCGGCCTGTTCTGGACCGTGATGCTGCACGCGACCTCGGTCATCACCGGCTACGCCACCCTCTACGACATGGGCTTCGGTGAGACGTTTCTCAGTCTGGCCGGGGTGCTCGCCTCCCTGCTCGGGATGATCGCCGCCGGCATCATGATCGTCGTGGTCGGCGTCTCCATCCGGTACGTGCGCCGGCGCCTGCCGTACGAGGCCTGGCATGCGATGCACGTGCTCATCTACCTGGCGCTGCTCGCCGGCCTGGTCCACCAGTTCATGGAAGCCACCACCTTCTCGTCCACCCCGGCCACCATCTACTGGTGGACGCTGTGGGCGCTGGTGATCGGCTCCCTGATCGTCAACCGGGCCGTCGTGCCGCTGTGGCGCAACGCGTACCACCAGTTCCGGGTGGCCGCTGTGGTCCCTGAGGCCGACAACGTGGTGTCGGTGCACGTCACCGGGCGGCACCTGGACCGACTGCCGGCTCGCGCCGGCCAGTTCTGCATCTGGCGCTTCCCCGGCCACAACCGCTGGTGGCAGGCGAACCCGTTCTCGCTGTCGTCGGCGCCCGACGGGCGTTCACTGCGGTTGACCGCGAAGGCCTCCGGTAAGACCAGCGCCGGGCTGCGGCACCTGAAGGTCGGCAACCGGGTCTTCATCGAAGGGCCGTACGGCGCCTTCACCAACCTGCACCGCAAACTGGACAAGACGCTGTTGGTCGCCGGCGGCGTCGGCGTCACCCCGATCCGGGCCCTGCTGGAGGAAGCCACCGGCTCCACGGTGGTGCTCTACCGGGCGGCCAAGGAGGCCGACGCCGTACTGCTCGGCGAACTGCAGGGCCTGGCGGCCGATCGGGGTGCCCAACTGCACCTGCTGACCGGCCGGACCGGGGCGGGCTCGCCGCCCAACCGGCCGTTCGACCCAGCGAACCTGCACGCACTGGTGCCGGACATCACCGAACGTGAGGTGTTCGTCTGCGGGCCACCGGCGTTGACCTCGGCCGTGGTCGACAGCGTACGGGCCATCGGGGTGCCCGACGCGCAGATCCACGCCGAACGTTTCGGCCTGGGCTGACCGGTCCGGCGTTCAGTGGGCCAGTCGACAGCCAGGAAAGACAGCACCAGCGCGATCGTGATCGGGTCCGGCGTCGCCGGCCTGGTCACCGCCCGGGTGCTCAGCGACCACGTCGATCGGGTGACGGTCCTGGAACGGGACCGGCTGCCCGGCGACGCGGTCGCGCGCCGCGGCGCGCCGCAGGCCCGGCACAGCCATCTGCTGCTGGCAGCCGGTCAGCGACTTCTCGACGGCTGGTTCCCCGGGCTCGCCGGGGCGCTGGCCGCGGCCGGCGCGGTCCCGCTGCCGGCCGCCGGCCCGGTGTGGCAGCCGACCGGCGACGACCGGATGCGCCTCGACCTCGGTCTGCCCGCCATGTCGATGAGCCAGCCGCTGCTGGAGGGCACCATCCGGCAGTGCCTGCTGCGGCAGCGCAGCAACGTGTCCATCATCGACCAGACGGCGGTGGACGGGCCCGTGGTCACGAACGGTCGGGTCACCGGCGTCCGGGTCGATGCCGTCGCGCACCACGCCGACCTGGTCGTCGCCTGCACCGGGCGCAACACCTACTTTCTAGACCAGTTGGCCCGACTGGGCTTTCCCGCGCCGGAGATGTCCGCCGTGCGCATCGACATGGCGTACGCGTCGCAGGTGGTTGGTCGCGGCCTGGACGACCTCGACGGCACGGCTGCGGTCGTGCTCGACGATCTGACCGGCGGCTATCGACTGGGCCTCATGATGCCGCTGGAGGGCGAGCGGTGGATGATCACACTTGGCGCCCGCCATGGGGAGGTGCCGCCGAGTGATCCGGCGGAGTACGAGGCCTTCGCCCGTTCGCTTCCGTCGCCCACGATCGCCGAGGTCCTCGCCCGGGCGCAACCGCTGAGCCCGGTGCGGACCTGTCGGATACCCACCGATCAGCGCCGTCACGTGGAGCGGCTGGACCGGATCCCGCCCGGGTTCCTGGTGCTCGGCGACGCCATCCGCAGCGCCAACCCGATCTACTTCCAAGGGGTGACGTCGGCGGCGCTACAGGCCCGTGCCCTGAGTCAGGCGCTGGACCGCCATGGCACCGCCTCGCCGGAGCTGCCTCGGGACTTCTACCGGCAGGTCGGCGAGGTGGTCGATACGCTCGTCAACCGGCGAACGCCGGCCGGCGGGCTGAGCAGCCCACCGACCGGCGCTGTCGCTGATGGTCCGTAGTGCTCTGGGCGACCGTCAGTAGATGGTGACGTCGTACGCGTCGACCGCCTCGCGGACCGGCTGGTAGAAGGTCGTGCCGCCGGTCCGGCAGTTGCCGCTGCCGCCAGAGGTGAGGCCGAGCGCGGTGGATCCGGAGTAGAGCGGACCACCGGAGTCGCCCGGCTCGGCGCACACGTTGGTCTGGATCAGACCCCGCACGACTCCGCTGCCCAGATAGCGGACCCGGGCGTTGAGGCCGGTGACCGTACCTGTGTGGGTGCCGGTCGTCGAGCCGGTGCGGGTCACCGACTGTCCGACGGAGGCGTCGCCGACGGTGAAGCCGCCCGGGTGGCTCTGCGCCGGGTTGTCGTAGCGGACCAGGCCGTAGTCGTCGCCGGGGAAGCTGTAGTCGATGGTCGGGCCGATCAGGTTGCTCTGCGCGGAGTTGCTGTACCAGGTGCTGATCACCTCGCCGCAGTGTCCGGCGGTGAGGAAGTAGTAGGTGCTGCCACTGACGACGTTGAATCCGAGCGAGCAACGGCCGCCGCTGCCGTAGATCGGGTCGCCGGACGAGACCAGTTGGGTGAACACGCCCGAGGTGCGCTCCACCCGGATCGCGCTGGCCATCCCGCGAGCGGCCAGCCTGACCTTCGCGAGTTCGGCCCGCGAGACGCTGCTGTCGGCGGTCACCACGACGCGGCCGGAGGCGCTGTCGACGTACCAGGCGATGCCTTCGACGCCGGAGGCTTCCACCAGGTCGCTTACCGTGGCGAGTTCGTTGGCGGTGTAGACCGCGGGGGCGGCGGCCCCGGCGGATGGCAGGGCGAGTACGCCGGCGGTGATCGTGCCGACTGCTACTGCGAGCAGCCGCGCCGACCTGCTCGAGATGTTACGGATCCGCACTGTTCCCTCCTGAATGGGGCTGGGAGTCGCAGGCTTGCCAGATCGTTGACAGTTTTGTCGCTCGTCGATGTCGATGCAAGCGCTATCACAGCAAAATTACTTAGACAATCACCTATCTGAGAAACAATGCAGACAGTTGTCTGGCGGGGTGATGTCCCGTGCCGGTCAGGAAGTGGCTAGGGCGAGCCCGCCGCCCGGATCATGCGGAGCTGGCCGATCTCCGTGGCGTTCTTCATCAGCTCCGCGTTGACCCAGCCGGCCAGGTGGGCGAGGCTCAGCCCGGCCTCGGCGGGCCATGGATAGGCAACGGGCCGGTCCAGGTCGGCGTCGGTGAGCCGGCCCAGCAGTGCCGTCCAGCTCGTACGCAGCTCCCGTAGCCAGCTGACGGTCGGCTCGCCACCGCCCGGCCAGTGGATGTTCGTCCGGTCAGGTGGCGTTCGTCCTTCGACGTGGTCGATCGCGACGGTCCACCACCAGCCGATGTGCCAGCTGAGCCAGGCGATCGTCGGCACCGGGACCGGATCCGGCTCCGTGTCGGCCCAGTCCGGCACCCAGTTGCCGTCGTCGGACGGCCGCAGCGTCCAGCAGACCGGTGCCGGCTCGGCGAGGAAGTCGTCGGAGGCCAGTCGCTCCAGGTGGTACTCGAACAGCGACCAGGTCAGATCGAACTGCCAGCGCAGCAGTTCCAGGCGGGTGGATGACATCGGACGATCATGCCAGCGCTGGACGGCAGGCGCTGAGAGATTCACCGACGGTTCGGAGAATGTGAGCCCTGGTCCGATTGTGCGCATCGCGCCTCGACGTATGGCTTTCCGTCGACGGGCACAATCCGTTGACAACGGCTTGAAGTGGGCGACCGGATAAAGCTGATGTGACGAGTTGTTGACATTGACTGTATTCTGCTCGGATTCCCGACCATCTCTTCCTGAAGCGATCTTGATAAGCTGTCCGGATCGGCTCGTTGAACACTTTTGTTCAAGATGCCAATTGTGCCGGCAGCATTCTTCGTTGAGAGGATCAAGGATGACCCGTCCTGCCCGCCTCACCCGGCGCGCCCTCGTCGCGGCGGTCGCCACAGCGCTCGTCGCCACCCTCGCGCCCAGCACCCCCGCGTCGGCCGCCGATCGACCCTTCACCTACCAGGTGATGCCCGGCACCGCGCAGTGGCGCGCGCTGAGCAGCCACCAGGAAATGGTCGACGCCGTACAGATGCCGGACAAGACCGCCGCCGCCCTGCGGACCCCGGTGCTGGTCGACGCCGTCCTGGCGTACCCGCTGCTGCCCGACGCGCTGGCCTTCAACAGCGTCCAACAAGGCTTCGAGACCGTCACCGCCCGCTTCACCGGACTGCAGGAACTGCTGCGCCGCCCCGACGCCGGCCCGGAACTACTCAAGCGCTACCGGACCCTGAACGTCGCTGCCCGCGACGGTGAAACCCTCGGCGACGCCGGTGACCGGGTGATGACCGCGTGGAAACTGGAGACCGTCCTCGCCCAGCCGCAGGTGCTGGCCACCCTGACCCCGGCGCAGTCCGACGAACTGCTGCGGGTCGGCCTCGCCGTGCACCGGGCCAAGCGGACCGACGCCGAGACGTACGGCCAGACCGGCCTGGAACCAACCGCGGTGCTGCTGGGCCGCGCCCTCGCGATCCGGGAGAACTGGGACTGGACCCACTCGGAACTGCTGCGCGAAGGCCTGCAAATGCGGCCGGGCGCGGTGGAGACCACCGTCGCGGCGGTACGGGCACACCTGGCCGACCCCAGCGTCGCCCACCCGGTCCGCGACGACGTCGGGACGCTGGACTACTACAGCACCGTCTACACCCCCAACGGCACCCCGGTCTCGGTGATCACCATGACGTCTGAGCTGACCAGCGCCCAGATCACCAGCGGCAACAACTACGTGGCCACCAACTATCCGTCGGCCACCCGGGAACGCAACGCCTCGCGCAAGTACAACTGCCACTCGTACGCCTGGTACAGCACCTCGAGCGCGAACAACCGGTGGATGAACAGCCCCGGTGACGACCAGTACTGGCTGGACGGCAGCTACACCCGCTGGCACCCGCCGTACATCTGGTTCTCCAACATGAAGCTGTCGTACGCCAGTGACGACCACTCCGGCATCTGGGTCGGCACCGGCAGCTACGTACGGTCCAAGTGGGGTCAGCTGCCCCTGATGTATCACTACTGGAACTACTCCCCGTACAGCAGCGCCACCACCAACTCGTACTTCCCGTCCTGATCGATCGTCGACCGGACCGACTCCTTCTGCACAGCCACGTGCCTGGCGGCAAAGGATGCCGCCAGGCACGTGGTGCAGGTCGGCCGCCTTCCGGCCGGCTGCTGCCTACTCGTAGCGCAGCGAGTTCACCGGGTCGGCCCGGGCAGCCCGCGACGCCGGCAGGGTGCCGGCCAGGAACGCGATCGCCATCACCAGCAGAATGATCACCGCGATCGAGACCGGTTCGAAGGCGATCAACGTCAGGCCAGGCAGATCCGACAGGAAGCCGCCGGCCAGTGCGCTGCTGATCGCCGTGCCCGCCGCGATCGCCAGCACCGCACCGATCGCGCTGCCGAGGAAGCCGATGACCGTGGCCTCCAGGCTGAACAGGCCGAACACCTTGCCGGAGCCCATGCCCATCGCCTTCATCAGGCCGATCTCGCGGGTGCGCTCCTGCACCGACATGAACAGGGTGTTGACGATTCCGAAGCTCGCCGCCAGCAGCGCGATCACCGCGAAGGCGTTGAGCACCAGCACGATGCCGTCGATCACGGTCCGGAACGCGCCGAGCTGGTCGGCGACCGTGCTCCCGGTGTAGCCGGCGTCGGCCAGCCGGTCCTTCAGCGCGCTGATCTGCTCGTCGGTTGCGGCCGGGTCGAACCAGATGCTCGCCTGGGCGTACCGCTGCGCCTCGGCGGCGGGCAGGCCGGTGTTCTGCGCGTCGAACAGCGCGTCGGTCAGCGCGTCGTTGGGCACGATGCTGGCCCCGTCCGGGGTCGCCAGGGTCTCCTCGGCCACCCCGACGATCGTCGCCTCGATGACCTGCTCTGTGCGCTCGGCGTCGGTGACCGCGATCGAGACGGTCTGCCCGACCGCCGCCGCGTCGTCGGCGAAGCCGAGCGGTTCGACGTACGACGTCGGGAGCGCGAGCTGCAGCTGCGATGACGAGTTGTCCGGCTCGGCCCCGGCCGCCAGCGGCGTCTGCTGCCCGGCGACCAGCCCACCGACGTTGACGACGTAGCGCGTGCCGTCGCCGACCTGGATGTAGTCGGCGCTGATCGACCTGGTGGCCTGGACGTCGAGCACACCCTCGATGTCGGCCAGCGTGTCGATGTCGGCCGGGGTGAGCGCGACGACGGTCTGACCGGGCGGACCGGGCTGCCCGCTCGACACGGCGTCCGGGTCGTACTCGGCCGGCCCGCTGTCGGCGGTGCCAAACCCGTCGCCCTGCTCGGAGGTCTTCATGACCGTCATGACGTCGGAGGCGCCGATCGCCGTCACCGTGTCGTCGATGTAGGCGTTGATGCCGGTGCCCAGCCCGCTGGTCAGGGTCAGGGTAAACGCGCCGATGAAGATCGCCAGGATCGTCAGCAGCGTACGGGTCTTGGACCGGAAGGTGTTCGCGGTGGCCGAACCGATCAGATCGGAGATCTTCATGCCGGCACCGCCACCGAGTCGCCGACCAGGTGGCCGTCCCGGACGAGGATGCGGCGGTCACAGCGCGACGCGAGCTCCTCGTCGTGGGTGACGACGATGAGGGTGATGCCGTTGTGCCGGTTGAGGTCGAAGAGAATGTCCTCCACCACCGCGCCGGTGGTGGAGTCGAGGTTGCCGGTGGGCTCGTCGGCGAAAATGATCCGCGGATTGTTCACCAGTGCCCGGGCGATCACGACGCGTTGTTTCTGCCCGCCGGAGAGATTCGCGGCCTTGTTCTTCGCCTTGTCGGCGAGTTCCAGCTGTTCCAGGGCGGCCATGCCGCGCTGTTTGCGCTCGTTGCGACCCACCCCGGCGATCTTCATCGGGAGCATGACGTTGTCGAGCACGGAGATGTTCGGGGTGAGGAAGAACTGCTGGAAGACGAACCCGAACGTCTTGTTCCGGGTCTGGTTGAGGCGGCTGCCCCGCAGCGTACGGGTATCGACCCCGCCCAGCGTGATCGTGCCTGACGTCGGGGCGTCCAGCAGCGCGAGAATATGCATCAGGGTCGACTTGCCCGATCCGCTCTTGCCGAGGATCGCGACGCTCTCTCCGTCATGAATGTCGAAGTTGACTCCCTTCAGCGCGTCGAAGCTGTTCGCGCCGCGACCGTACGTCTTCCGTACGTCGACAGCCGAGATGACAGGGCTTTCCATCGGACTCCTCGTATTCGCCGACCAGGCCGCTTTCCGGCTGGTGTCTCCATCGTCGTCGGCGGCCCGGCCCGCCGCGTCACTCTGCGGCGGGCATCCGCGTACCACGTTCGCGGTAGCGGGGATTACCACGCCAGGTGGACCTGCCCGCTCATGACGGCCGGCAGACTGGGACCATGACGACCACTGCGGCCGGGCCGGCGGACCCGAGGTACCGCCGTCCGCGCGTACCGCCGTGGGCCGGTGACCTCGTCGCAGCGGTGATCATCGTCGCGATGGCGCTCATCCAGTTCAAGATCCCCGAGCACGAGCCGGCCGGGACCGTCGCCGTCGCCCTCGCGGTCGTCCCCGCCGGGCTGTTGCCGCTGCGGCGGCGCTGGCCGCTGCCCGTGCTCGCCGGCTGTATCGCCATATACGGTCTCGTCGCGGCCACCGGGGCGCTGGAGCCGGGCGTGGTGCTCGCCGTGTCGATCGCCATGTTCGGGGCGGCGAACCGCACGGACCGGCGGACCACGCTCACCGCCGCCTGCGCCGCCGTCGTCGTGACGGCCCTGCTCAACCTTCTGACGGCGATCGGGAGCGTGTTCGATCCCCGCGCGTTCCAGGTCACCGTCGTGGTCGCGTTCGCCGCCGCCGCTGGCGACGCCACCCGCTCCCGGCGGGAGTATCTGCGCGCCATCATCGAACGCGCAGAACGAGCGGAACAGACCCGCGAATCCGAGGCCCGCCGACGGGTGACCGAGGAGCGGCTGCGGATCGCCCGTGACCTGCACGACGTCGTCGCCCACCAGATCTCGGTGATCAGTCTCAACGCCGGGGTGGCCTCGTCGGCGCTGCAGACCCGTCCCGAGCGGGCACAGCAGGCCCTCGGGGTCATCCGGGGCGCGGCCCGGACCGTGTTGACCGAGATCGGCGACCTGCTGCGGGTGCTGCGTACCGAGGACGACGACGCTGGCGGGGCGGCGGCCCCGCAACCTGGCCTCGACCAGCTCGACCGGCTGGTCAGCGGGTTCGCCGACGCGGGCCTGAGCGTCTCGGTGCGGACCGAAGGGGACCTGGCGGCGGTCAGCGGCGCGGTCGACGTGGTCGCGTACCGGGTCGTCCAGGAAGGTCTCACCAACGCGCACAAACACGGTGCCGAGCACCGCGCCCGCGTCCTGATCGAGATCGACGCCAATCAAGTTCTGGTGGTGGTCACGAACCCGGTGTCCGGCCGATCGTCCGACGACCGGCCCGAGGTACCCAGTGGCGGACACGGCCTGGTCGGTCTGCGGGAACGGGTCGCCTCGGTCCGTGGCGTCGTCGAAACCGGCCTGTCCCCGGGTGGCTACCGGCTCGCCGCCACCCTGCCACTGCCCAAGGAGGATCCCCGGTGACCAGCGTGCTCGTCGTGGACGACCAGCCACTGATCCGCCAGGCCGTCACGGACATCCTGACCGACGACGGCCGGATCAGCGTCGTCGGCGAAGCCGTCAACGGTACGCAGGCCGTCGCGCTCGCCGCCTCGCTGCGCCCCGACGTCGTACTGATGGACATCCGGATGCCGGAACTGGACGGCATCGGCGCGACGGCGGCGATCTGCGCGGACCCGGCGCTCGCCGAGACCCGGGTGCTGATCCTCACCACGTTCGAGGAGGACGAATACCTGGTGGCGGCGTTGCGGGCCGGCGCGAGCGGGTTCATCGGCAAAGGGGCGGAGCCGGAGGAGATCGTCCGCGCGGTCCGTGCGGTGTACGCCGGTGAGGCGTTGCTGTCGCCGGCCGCGACCCGCAGCCTCATCGAGCGGTACGTGCTACCCAATGCCGCACCGGTCACGGTGAGCCGGCCGAATCCGGCCAGCGAGGCGATCGACCAGTTGACCGACCGGGAACGCGAGGTGCTGCTGCTGGTCGCGCGCGGCCGGTCGAACCAGCAGATCGCCGAGGACCTGGTGATCTCGCCACACACGGCGAAGACCCACGTCAACCGGATCATGACCAAGCTGTACGCGCACGACCGCGCCCAACTGGTCATCCTCGCGTACGAAAGTGGCCTGCTCACTCCCGGCCTGGCCTGAGGTCGAGGTGACTGTCGGAGATCTTGCATCGGGCTGGCCGGGTCTGCCTTGTGATCCATGGACCGACCTGCATACCGTATTGATATGTCCCGATCATTATCGTTGGTGGGGCGGGGGCGCCTGCCGAGCGGGGTGCGGGCCGCCGTGGTCGTAGCGGCCGGCACGGCGCTGTCGTTGCTCGCGGTCGCTCCGGTGCGGGCCGCCGACATGGTCCCCCAGGCCTGTCCTATCGAGGAGACCTACGAGGTCTGGACGCCGCAGAAGGTCTGGATCTCCACCGACACCGCGAGCGACTGGCAGACCGGCCCCGGGTCGATCGACTTCACCGGTAGCGGCACGATCGACATCGCGGTCACCACGTCGGCGAGCTTCTCGGTCTCGGCCAGTGCGCTCGTCGCGTCGGCTGAGACCACCTTCGGCGTCGACCTCACCGTCGGGTCGAGCCACACGACCAGCTGGAGCCATTCGATCCCGCTGTCGTCCGGTGTGACGTCCCGCCTGGTACGGACGAAAGAAGGCCGGCTGTTCGGCTTCAAGAAGCACCGGCTCAACACCAACTGCACGGTGACCACGTCGGTTGACGCGGTGGCGTACGCCCCACTCGCGTCACACAGTTCGAACTACTACTGCTGGAAGCGGGACGACTACCCGGCGACGGCCTGGTGGTATCCGAACCCGCAGGGCGGGTGTTAACAGAGGGTGACGTGGGGAGACATGGGGAAGCTGCCTGCCGTCCTGGGCCTCGCCGCGGTCCTGGCGTTCGGCATCGCGGGGTGCACCGGCGACCCGCACGGCCCGGATGGCGGGGCGCCGTCGCCGTCGTCGTCCGCAGGCCTGGCCGACGACGACCATCGAGGTGTCGCCCTCGAATGGGCCGGGCGCGGCAGCCAGCACAGCTCACAGCTTGAGGTCAGCCAGAGTCGCTACGACGGCCTGGTCGTCTTCCGGAACGTGACAGGCTCTCCGGTCCAGCTGATCTCCGTCGAGATGGCGGCAGGTGATTCGACGGTCGTCAGCGTGGACCGGGTCGGCCTGGTGGCGCTGGCGCCGGACCAGGCCGACGGCGTCGGCTTCACCGACCGGTTCCCACCCGTGTTCGCACCTGATCTGACCGCCGTCGACCCGGCTTCGGCCGAGATCCTGCCGAGCGATCCCAGCCAGGAACGCTACTCGGCCGTATTCAAGATCACGGCCGTCCGGCCTGGCCTGTGGGAGGCCCCACCCGTCACGGTGACCTACCGGTCGACCGGGGGCGTTCGCTCAATCGACTTCCCGCACCGGCTCTCCGTCTGCGTCGATCCCGCCTCGACGGCCGAGTGTTGAGGCGGGCCCGACGGACCCGTCAGCTACCAGCGGACGAGGACGACGGTTTCGTCGACGAGCTGGGCGCGGGTCGCCTGGTAGCCACCGGCCACGATCGCCTTGCTCAGCGAGTTCGACTGTGAGTACCAGTACCCCGATCCGGCGCGGGCAGACGGTGCCAGTGGACCCCCGATGACGGTCTCCAGTTCGTCGAAGGTGACCGGCAGCGATTCGGCGTCCTGCTCACGTAGCCAGCCGGTCAGCGGTTTGTACTTGCTGGTCAGGGCGACGGAGTGGCCGGGGGTCGACTCCTCCTCGGTCTCGTCGACCTTCTCGGCCG
This sequence comes from Micromonospora sp. LOL_023, assembly GCF_048060115.1. NCBI lineage: Bacteria > Bacillati > Actinomycetota > Actinomycetes > Micromonosporales > Micromonosporaceae > Micromonospora > Micromonospora sp. LOL_023. The sequence continues at coordinate 47,201 of NZ_JBHMIM010000006.1, read as the reverse complement.
GCAGCTTGTCTTTCTCGGCCGTGGCCAGGGGTGCGACGGCGGCGACGGCGGTCGGTGCCGGCCAGATCTGGAGGATCCGCTCGATGAACTCGGCGGTGCGCTGGCGGATCTGCTCGACGTCCCAGCCGTGCGGTGCGGTCAGCAGGATGTCGGCGTTGATCTTCAACGTCGTGTGCTTCTGCAGCTCGGTCAGCTTGCCGGTGGGGGCGGCGCCGACCGACTGGGCCTGTTCGTCGGTCCACGGCCGGTTGGACATGGACGGGTTCAGCTTGTTGTTGACCAGGGTCAGGTTGCCGATGGTGTGCAGCAGCTTGTCCCGCTCAGCGGCCAACTCCTCGGTGAGTCCGGCGGTCCAGTACGTTTGCCACTTCTGTGGCAGCAGGTGCTCGATGGTGAGATTGCGGGGGCAGTGCGGCTGCTCGCTCTTGGGGGTACGCCGGTGCTCCTCGACGGCCTCCAGGACCATGCGCAGCCGGGCCCGCAGCAGCGTCCGGTAGACCGGCGCGGTGGTCAGTGCCTCGCGTACCTGGGCGTCGGTGGGCCAGAACCGGGAGTCGGCTCGCTGTCCGGCGAGGAAGGTCTCGGTGACGTCGCCGGCGGTCGCCGGGCCGGTCTCGTCGAGTCTGCGCAGCAGATCGAGCGTCAGCCGGTTGATGTCCTTGCTGGTGAGCCGGCACAGCGCCCGGCGTACCAGCCAGCTTTCCAGCGCGGCGAGGGCCTTGTCCCGCTGGACCGTGGGCAGCTCCTGATCGGTCCAGCGAAGCAGCCACAGCAGGACCGGGGTGACCACCGCCGAGTCCATCGCCTGCAGCACCCGGTAGCGGAACCTACCGACAGCCGAATCGGCCGGCCACTTGTCCAGGGCCGCATAGCTGGCGGCGTCGCGGGACAGGTCGGCGAGCAGCGCCGGCAGGTCGAGCTGCTCCGGCGCCGGCAGGTGCTCCTTGAAGGACAGGTAGAGACGGTCTGCCGGCACCTCCCTGAGGGTCCGGGTGATCAGCCAGTGGTGGAGGAAGATGTCGATCCGGGGCACGTACTGCCGGCCACGGGCGACGCGCAGCCGCCAGTGGTCGGTGTCCAACTGCTCCCAGTGCTCGCGGTACAGACCAGCCACGTCGAGCTGCCGCGCCTGCGCGATCTGGAAGACCAGGTTCTTGATCAGGTCGGCGGCGAGCAGCGGCATACCCCGGCTGTTGAGACTCTCGAAGATCACCTGGGCGTTGTCGCCCGGCTCCAGCTGGATCACCACCAGCTTCAAGTGGTCGCGCAGCGCCTGGGCCAGCGCCTGAAGTCGGGCAGCGGCCTTGTCCGGGTCACCGGTGACCTCGGCCCACTCGGCGATCGCCCGGACGAAGAAGTCGTGGCCACGCACCAGCGCCGAGCCGGCCAGCTCCGCGTCGGGCGTGCCGTCGCCGTCCATCGCGGCCCGGAAGGCTTCCTGGTCGCGGTCGGTCGGCCAGACCTTGTACGCCTCCGACGGGTTCTGCAGGATCTCGGGCTGGTTGCGGACCAGGACCTGCAGCGCCTGTGCGTGCAGAGCGCTGCCGTGCTGTGCGGCGACCCGCTGTGCCGCGTTCAGCATCAGCTGCAGGGTGGTCAACCGCTGCTGGCCATCGATGACCTGGCGCATCGTGACGTAGCCGGATGAGCCGGCCGGCTGGTCGAGCACGATCGCGCCGAGAAAGTGCGGGGCGACCGGTAGGTTGCCGTATCCGGCCGGTGTAGTCAGCACGTCCTCCGCCACCCTGGCGACGTCCTCCCACAAGGGAACCCATTGGTCCTGCTCGTTCCACACGTACGGCCGCTGGAACAGCGGCACGACGTGCCGGACCTGGTGACCGAAGATCGCGGTCGGGGTGAGGGTGTGTGCCTGCATGTCGGGTGCCTCGCGAGGGTTCGGTGGTGGTCAGTGGGTGGTCGGTGGTGGTCAGTGGGCGGGCCGGGCGTCGAGGAACGGGCTGGGTGCGCCGGCGTAGGAGACATAGAGCGAGTCCCGGGCGCGGGTGCAGGCGACGAAGAGCAGGCAGCGTTCCCGTTGCAGGTCGTGCCGGTGCGCGGCGGGGTCGTCGTCGGCTGCGGTGATCGTCGAGCGGGCCGGCATGGTGTCGGCGTCGACGCCGATCGCCGCGACGCAGCGGAACTCGAGCCCTTTCATCGCGTGCATGGTGCCGACCCGTACCGCGTTGGTCTTGCTGGCAGTGGGGGTGCTGACCGGGATGCCGGCGGTGCCGAGCCGGTCGCGGGCGGCGCGGGCCAGGTGGCCGTTGCGTGCGGCGACGGCGATCGCGTGCGGTTCGACTCCGTCGTCGATCCAGCGGCGTACCTGGTTGACGAGCTGGTCGTGCTCGGCGTCGCGGTCGGGGTGCCCGGCGATCCGGGGCCGCCGGCCGTGCATCGGCGAGCGGTAGCCGGTCAAGTTGTCCGGCTGGTCGTCGAGTCCGGTCGGGTCGACTCCGGTGAGCAGCCGTACCGACCAGGCGAGGATTTCCTGGGTGGTGCGGTAGTTGATGGTCAGTTTCCGGCTGCGCCCCCGGATCCCGACGCCGAGGCTGCCCAGCGACACGTGGTTGTCGTAGATGCGTTGGTGCGGGTCGGCGACGATGAACAGGTCGTCGGGGCCGGCGGCGACGGCGGCCCGCAGCAGCCGCCACTGCGCCGGGTGCAGGTCCTGGCCTTCGTCGACGATGACGTGCCGGTACGGGCGGTCCGGCCGTTCGGCGAGGATCTTCGCCGCCTGGTCGGCCAGCTGCAGGTGGGTGTGCTGGTCCTGTTGCCGCAGCGCGTCGGTGACCTGCCGGATCGCTTCCCAGACGGCGAGCCGCTGGTCGGCGCGCAGCGGTGCGCCCCGGCCGTGCCGGCGGGCGGCGAGGTAGCCGGCCGGCTCGGTGATGCCCTGGGCGAGGATCACCTGCTCCCATTCACGTTGCAGGAAGGCAGCGCTGTGCTGCCCGCCGGTGGCGGCGGCGGCCTGTTCCCACAGCGGTCGGGTGACGGTCCTGGCGTCGGCGATGGCCGGTTGGCGGCCGAGGGTTTCGGCGACGATCCGGTAGGCGAGCCGGTCGACGTTCAGCACGTCGATCCGGTCCCGTACCGACGCATCGTCGGTGAGCAGGCCGAGTTGCCGGTCGAGGGCGTCGGCGAGGTTGCGGGTGAAGGTGGTCAGCAGCAATCGGTCCGGGCCGTCGGTCGTCCGGGCGGCGAGGAACACCGCCCGGTGCAGGGCGGTCACCGTCTTGCCGGTGCCGGCACTGCCGGTGACCAGCGCCGGTCCGGCGTACGACGGCCGGTGGGCGATCTCGCGTTGGGTCGGGTGCAGGAAGACCCGCCAGGCGTCGAACGGGTGGGCGAGGATGCTGGCCAGTTCGGCGGGTCCGGAGACCAGATGGAAGCGGTCCGGGGTGCGGGCGGCGGCGGCGGTCAGGTCGTCCGGGTCGACCGGCTCGGCGGGGGCGCTGGTCGGCAGGTGTGCGCTGACCTCGTCCCAGACCTGTTCCGGGGTGTATCCGGCGGCGAGGCCGGTGAGTGCGTCGTACTGGGCGGTGGGTAGCAGGTTCGCCAGGGCTTCCAGGTGCGCGTCGGTGGTGAGCAGCCGGACCAGGGGGAGGATGTCGGCGTCGACGCCGAGCCGGATCAGGTCGGCGTCGTTGACCCGGCTGAACAGCAGGCTCGGGTTGGCCCTGGCGGCCTGCTGCAGGGCTGGCTCGATGCTGTCGAGGGCCTGTTGGTTGCGGACCTCGAGGACGCCGAGGGCCTGGTTGACGGTGAACCGCCGGCTGCTGGCGTACTCGATGGCGTCGTCGTGGGGCAGGACGGTGAGCAGCAAGAATTCGTCGCCGCTGGTCGGGGCGAGTACGACGCCCCGGTAGAACTGGGTGATCCGGATGGTGCGGATGCGGGAGTCCTTGGCGTTGGCGAGTTTCTCCAGGTGGATGCCGGCGTGGGTGTGTGCCGCGAACTTGTCGATCACGGCGGAAACCGATTTCTGGACGGGTTTCTGCAGCTTGGCATAGTCGGCCAGGAAGTCCTTGGCGATTCCGAGCTTGGCCACTGTCGTAACCCCTGTCGACTGTGTAGACAAATTGCACTAACCTGCACGCCTGCGTTCGCGGAGAGCCCATGTTACGCAGTGGTCCCGGGCTCAGGAAACGACGAAAGGTGCAGAGTGGAGGCACGTACGTATGGAATGGGCCGTTCGGACACTTCGCACCAAACTATCGACGATGCTCAGCGTGCCGGATCGGCTGTCCCAACCCTGACGGAGCAGTCGGCGGCGCCCGCCGAAGGCCAACTGGTAACGGTACGAAACCGCAGGTGGGTGGCGGCGCAGGTGCATCGCGGCGAGGTCGCCAGCGCCGATCCGCACGTGTTCACCGGGCAGGCGCCGCACCTGGTGCAGCTGATCAGCGTTGAGGACGATGCCCGCGACGAGGAGTTGCGGGTGGTCTGGGAGTTGGAGCCCGGTCGGGCGGTGCACGACTCCACCGTCCTGCCCGGTCCGGGTGACGGGTTCGACGACCCGGCCCAACTGGACGCATTCCTCGACGCGGTCCGTTGGGGTGCGATTGCCTCGGCCGACCGTACGGCGTTGCAGGCCCCGTTCCGTTCCGGCGTGGAGATCGAGGATTACCAGCTCGACCCGGTGGTGCGGGCGCTGTCCATGCCGCGGACCAATCTATTGATTGCCGATGATGTCGGACTGGGTAAGACAATTGAATCCGGCCTGGTCATGCAGGAGTTGATGTTGCGGCACCGGGCCCGGACGATGGTGATCGTCTGCCCGGCCGGGCTGACCCGGCAGTGGCGCGACGAAATGCGCGACAAGTTCGGCCTCGAATTCCGCATCGTCGACAGCGCACTGCTGCGTGACCTGCGACGCAGCCGAGGCCTGTACGCGAACCCGTGGACCCACTACCCCCGGTTGATCGTCAGCGTCGACTGGCTCAAACGCGACCGCCCGCTGCGGCTGCTCCGCGAGGTGCTGCCGACCGCCCCCCGCTACCCGCGCGCCATCGACCTGCTCGTGGTCGACGAGATCCACACCTGCGCGCCGGCCGGCCGGGGCCGCTACGCCACCGACTCCCAGCGGACGAAGGCGATCCGGACCCTCGCCCCGCACTGCGAGCACCGGCTGTTCCTGTCGGCGACCCCGCACAACGGCTACCTGGAGTCGTTCACCGCGCTGCTGGAGCTGCTCGACGACCAGCGCTTCGCCCGAGGGGTGAAACCGACCGACGAGCAACTGGCCCGGGTGATGGTCCGCCGGCTCAAAAGTGAACTGCCACGGAGGTGGGACGGCACCCCACGGTTCCCGGTGCGCCGCCTCGACTACCTTGAAGTCGACTACCCGGCCGCCGAACGGCACGCCCACGAGCTGCTGTCGCGCTACGCCGCCAGCCGCCGCGACGCCGCCGCCGACCGGGCCGGGCAGCTCGCCGCCGACTTCGTCACCACGCTGCTCAAACGCCGGCTCTTCTCGTCACCGAAGGCGTTCGCCGAAACCGTCGACACCCACCTGGCCACGATGTCCGCCCGCACCGACGGCCACCCCGCCGACACCGCACCGGTACGCGACAAGGCCGACAAGGTGCTGCGGCCGGCGATCGACCGGCTCGACGAGACCGCCGAGGACGACGAGGCGTACGGCGAGGTCGAAACCGACGCCCTGACCGCCGTACGCCGCTGGGCGCCGCCGCTGTCCACCCAGGAAAAGGCGCTGCTCACCGGGCTGCAGACCTGGGCCCGGTCGGCGCAGCACCAGCCGGACGCCAAGTTCACCGCGCTGCGCGCCTGGCTGGACCCGATCGTGCGGCCGGGCGGCGACTGGTCCGGCGAACGGGTCATCATCTTCACCGAGTACCGCGACACCCAGTGCTGGCTGCACGAACGGCTGATCACCGCCGGCTACCCGGCGGAACGGATCGCGTTGCTGTTCGGCGGCCAGGACCCGCAGGACCGCGAACAGGTCAAGAACGTGTTCACCGAGGACCCGGCCCTGGACCCGGTACGGGTGCTGCTGGCCACCGACGCCGCCAGCGAAGGCATCAACCTGCAGCGCCACTGCCACCGGCTGCTGCACTGGGAGATCCCGTGGAACCCCAACCGGCTGGAGCAGCGCAACGGCCGCATCGACCGGCACGGTCAACGGGCCGCCGAGGTGCAGGTGCTGCACTTCGTCCCGGCCGGCTGGCAGCACGCCGACTACACCGACGGGTCCCTTGAGGACGAGCTGGCGTTCCTGCGGCTGGCTGTGGAGAAGGTCGAGGCGATCCGCACCGACCTGGGCAGCGCCGGTGAGGTCATCGCCACCCAGGTCGAGCAGAAGATGACCGGCAAGCGTACGGACTGGCGGGCAACCGACGCCGAGATCGGCCAGCGGGCCAGCCGTGCCCGGCTACGGTACGAGCGGGACCTGGCCCGTGAACTGCAGCGGCTCACCGAGAAGCTGCATGCCAGCCGTACCCAGCTGAACCTGACCCCGGCCACGGTGGAGCGGGTGGTCCGCACGGCGCTGCGGCTGGCGCACCGCCGCGACCTGATCGTGGCCCCGACCCCGGCGGACGCCACCGGCACCTGGTTCCGGCTGCCGGAGCTGCCGGGCGCGTGGGCAACGGCCCGCACCGACGGTCTGCTGCATCCGGTCACCGGCCGGGAAAGGCCGGTCACGTTCGACCCGGACGCCGCGAAGGGCCGCACCGACGTGGTGCTGCTGCACCTCGGGCATCGGCTGGTCGGCATGTGCCTGCGGCTGCTGCGCGCCGAACTGTGGTCGCGGACCGGCGGCAGCACCGGGAAGCGGCTGCACCGGGTCACCGCCCGGATCGTCCCCGGCGACCTGCTGCGCAGCCCGGCGCTGATCGCCCACGGCCGGGTGGTGATCACCGGCACGGAAGGCACCCGACTGCACGAGGAGATCATCACCGCGGGCGGGCCGATCGTCGCCGGCAGACTGACCCGCGCCCGCCAGGAGGAGCTGGACGCGCTACTCGCCGCCGCCACCGACGAGACACCGGCGGAGCCGATGCTGGGCCAGCTCGTCGAGCTGTGGCCGACGCTGTCCGAGCCGCTCAGCCGGGCCCTCGCCGTCCGCGCCGACCAGCGCAAACGCAGCCTGTACAGCCTGCTGGAGCAGCGCTGCGCCGAGGAGGTCACCGCGATCGAGGCGGTGCTCGACGAGCTGGCGGCCAACATCCGGGCCCGCCTCGACGACACGCCGTCCTGGGAACAGCCGTCGCTGTTCGAGCTGGAACGCGAACAACTGCACGCCGACCGGGACGCCCTGCGGAACCGGCTGCGCGACATCCCGGCGCAGCGGCAGCGGGAAACCGACGCGCTGCGCCGCCGCTACGCCGACCCGACCGCCCGCTGGTTCCCCGCCGCCGTCACCTGCCTGGTGCCCGCCTGGATCGCCCGAGGTGCCCGCTGATGCCGTCCACCCGAAGCACCGCCACCGCAGTCACTGCCGGCCGTCGCCCGTACCGGCCGGCTCCGCAACGTGCCGACGAACAGCACGCCGAATGGCTCGGCCTGCTCGGCCCGGACGGGCCGTTCCTGACCGTGCCGGTGCTGACCGCCGCCCTGCCCGACGGCCTGGACACCGTGCCCGACGAGGTCCGCCAGCGGATCCGCCAAGGCTGGGGTGAGATCCTCGACGCCCCGCCGGACCTGCTCGCCCCGGCCTGGGTGGAGCTGATCCTGACCGAGCTGCTGCGCTACCCGGCCAGCGCCCGTGGCGACGGCACCGCGCTGCCGTCGGAGATCCTCGCCGGCGCCGACCGGCGTCGCCGTCGACCCGACTGGATCATGTACGGGCCGGAGCCCGGCGGCGGCCGGGCCGCCCGGCTGCACGTCTACCACCTGCCGGCTGACACCCCGCTGACCAGGCCGGACGGCGACCGGCCGGCACCCACCGAGCAGGCCGCACAGCTGTGCCGCGACACCCGCACCCCGGTGGCGCTGCTCACCAACGGCCAGCACTGGGCGCTGGTGCACGCCCGCCACCGGAGTCGCCGTCTTCGACGCCGACCTGTGGTTGGAGGAGCCGCTGCTGCTGCGGGCGTTCGCCACCCTGCTGGCGGCGAGCCGGGTGCTGCCGCCGGCCGCCAACCCGGACGGCACCGCGTCGACCAGCCTCGCCGGGTTGTTCGTCCGCAGCGCCGACGCCCTCACCCAGGTCACCACCACCCTCGGTGACCAGGTCCGCCGGGCGGTGGAGCTGTTCGTCGGCGAGCTGGCCCGGCTGGACCGCGAATCCGGCGGGGAACTGCTGCGCGACGTCGCCGACCGGGAGATCTACCGGGGCGCGTTGACGGTGCTGATGCGGCTGGTCTTCCTGCTGTACGCCGAGGAGCAGCGGCTGCTGCCGCTCGGTGACCCGCTCTACCAGGAGGCGTACGCGGCGACCACGCTGCACGCCCAGCTGAGCCTGGCGCGGGACCTGTACAGCGAGGAGGTGACCGACCGGCGGGCGGCGGCCTGGCCCCGGCTGCTGGCCCTGTTCGCGGCGGTGCACGGCGGCTGCACCCACCCGGACCTGATGATCCCGGCGCACGGCGGGTCGCTGTTCGACCCGGCCCGGTTCGGCTGGCTGCACCGGGCGGCGGTCACCGACCGGGTGATCCTGGAGATCCTGGACGCGCTGCTGGTGCTGCGCCACCGGGGCAAGGCCGCCGAGCAGCTCAGCTACTCCAGCCTCGGGGTGGAGCAGATCGGCCACGTCTACGAAGGACTGCTCGACTTCTCCTGCCTGCGGGTGGATCAGCCGCACGTCGGGTTGATCGGCAAACTGGAGCCGGAGCTGCCGCTGACCGAGCTGGTCGAGCAGGCCGCGCTCGGTGAGCCGGAGTTCCGCGACTGGCTGGTGAAACGCTGCGGGCTGACCGCCGGCCAGGTGACGAAGGCGTTGGCCCGCACACCCCGGCCGGACGAGGTGGCGGCGCTGCACGCCGCCTGCGACAACAACGCCGACCTGGCCGAGCGGGCCCGCCCGTACTGGGGGCTGCTCCGCACCGACCTGCGCGGCCTGCCGACGATCTTCCCGGCCGGGTCGGTGCTGTTCACCCAGGTCGGCGACCGACGGGCCACCGGCACCCACTACACGCCGAAGGAGCTGGCCGAGGAGGTCGTCCGGCACACCCTGGCGCCGTTGTGTTTCGCGCCCGGCCCGGCGCAGGGCGTCGCCGAGGAAGGCGTGTGGCGGGCGAAGAGCGCGGATGAGCTGCTGCGCCTGAAGGTGCTGGACCCGGCGATGGGTTCCGGCGCGTTCCTGGTGGCTGCCTGCCGCTACCTGGCCGAGGTGGTGGTGCGAGCCTGGCAGCGCGACAAGCTGCCGGCCGAGCTGGCCGACCTGCCCGCCGACGGCCGCACCGAGGAGGATCTGCGGCTGGCGGCCCGTCGGATGGTCGCCGCCCGCTGCCTGTACGGGGTGGACCGCGACGACATGGCCGTCGAGTTGGCGAAGCTGTCGCTGTGGCTGGTCACCCTGGCCAAGGGGCGACCGTTCGGCTTCCTCGACCACGCGCTGCGCTGCGGTGACTCGCTGGTCGGCATCACCTCGCTGGACCAGCTGACCGCCTTCCACCTGGACCCGGAGCAGGGCCGTTCGTTGCACGCCCGGCTCTACGGCTCGGTCACCGACCGGCTGCACGAGCTGGTCGCCGAGATGACCGAGCTGCGGGAGCAGATCGAGGCGAGCGTGGTGCAGGACACCCGCGACGCCGCCGACAAGGCGGCGAAGCTGGGCCTGACCGAGCAGATGGGGGACGGGCTGCGGCTGGCCGCCGACGCCGTCGTGGGCGCGGCGCTGTCCACCGCCGTACGGGCACAGCGCCGCCCGTGGGATCCGGCCGACGACCCCGACGACGACCCGGAGTACAAGTACGACGACCGGCTGTCGGCGATCAGCGACCAGGTGTATGCGGTGCTGCACGACCAGGCGTCGGCGGAGCAGACCCGGCAGTTGACCGACACGATCAGCGGCTGGCTGCGCGGCAGCCGCCCCGCCCCGATCCGCCCACTGCACTGGCCGCTGGAGTTCCCGGAGGTCATCAACCGCGCCGGCTTCGACGCCGTCATCGCCAACCCGCCGTTCGTGGGCGGGCAGCGGCTGACCGGATCGATCGGTGTCGACCTTCGCGAGTATCTGGTGGAGCGGGTCGGCCGGGGCCGACGCGGTAGCGCCGACCTGTGTTCGTACTTTCTGTTGCGCAAACTGGCCGTGACCGGGAAGGGCCGGGTCGGGCTGATCGCCACGAACACGATCGCCCAGGGCGACACCCGCGAGGTCGGCCTGGACCAGGCGATCGACATGGGCTGGACGATCTACCGCGCCAACAAGTCGCAGCCGTGGCCGGGCACCGCCTCGCTGGAGGTGTCGCTGCTCTGGGTGGGGCACGCCGGCAGCGGTGAGGAGCGCATCCTCGACGGCCGGAAGGTACGTGGCATCACCGCCTCGCTCGACGCCGAGTCCCGAGTGACCGGCAACCCGCACCGCCTCGCCGCCAACGCCGGCCAGTCGTTCCAGGGCTCGAACATCCTGGGGAGAGGCTTCCTGCTAGAGCCGGAGCAGGCGCAGGCGTTGATCGCCAAGGATTCGCGCAACAAGGATGTGCTCTTTCCCTACCTCAACGGCGAAGACTTGAACACCAGCCCGGACTGCTCGGCGACCCGCTGGGTGATCAACTTCCGCGACTGGTCCATCGAACGCGCCCAGCAGTACCCAGACTGCTTCGCCATCGTCGAGCGCAAAGTCAAGACTTTCCGCGCAACCAACAACCGTCCTGCGCGGCGCGATCGGTGGTGGCTGTTCGCGGAACGCGCGCCCGCGTTGTACGAGGCCATCGAAGGACTCGACCGCGTCCTCGCCATCGCACTCGTCAGCAAGACAGGGCTACCGATCACCGTGCCGACCGGACAAGTCTTTTCGCACATGCTCGGCGTGTTCGCGACCGACCGATTCGCGCACCTGGCACTTCTGTCAAGCAAGGTTCACCTTTCCTGGTGGATGACAAAGGGTGAGTCGAGCCTTCGGACAGATGCGCGCTACACGCCGTCCGATGGTTTCGAGACGTTTCCGCAACCAGATTTGACGGAGCGGATGGATCGGGTGGGCGAGGAGTTGGACTCGTACCGGCGGTCGGTGATGTTGGGGCGGGAGTTGGGGCTGACGAAGCTCTACAACCTGGTCCACGACGAAGGGGTGACAAGCGCGGACATCCGGCGGCTGCGGGATATCCACGTCGAGATCGACGAGACGGTTGCCGAGGCGTACGGCTGGTCCGACCTGCGACTGAACCACGGCTTCCACGAGACCCGGCAGGGAACCCGCTACACGATTGACCCGGCGGTGCAGGTCGAGATCCTTGATCGCCTGCTGGAGCTCAACCACAAGCGCTACGCCGAAGAAGTCCGCAAGGGTCTGCACTCCGGCTCCCGCCGCACACCACGCAAGCCAACCAAGTCTGTCCCACGACCACGAAAGCCAGCGGAATCCGAGTCGCTGCCCCCTGCCTTCGACGACGCCCTGTTCCCCCGCCCCGACGCCCTCTTCTAGCAACGCTTCTGTTCGGCGTTAGCTAACGTCGGGCATCAGTGGAATGGTGACTGATGGTCCGCCAGTGGCGATGAAATCGGCTAGCCACTGGCGGACCTCGCTCATGCCGGTGGGTCGGTGCGGCAGCAGAATCTCGGTGGGGTGGCGGCGGCCACGAGGGTCGCGCGGATCGGGTACCGCCCTCAGCGGGATTACGGCGCACCGCGCACACCGCGACGGCGAGCATGCTGGGTGATGATGGCATCGGCGGGTGCGGTCCTTTTCGTGATCATGTGGCTTCTTCGTGATCATGTAGCTTCGCAACTTCATGATCACCAATGGGCCGCGCCCGTCCTGCATAGACCCCTGGAACCCTCCAAACTCCCAGCTCAACCTGCCCTCAACCGACTGCGCAACAGCCCTGCCGGGCCCCTGGGTTGATACCTGCTCGGGGGCGTGGGGTGCGTAGGTATGCCAGAATGACTGATGGTATCGATGTCGATACGCCAATGGCTCTCGCGAAGGGATGGGCAGGTGTGACAACAAATACACCACTAGGCGGAACCTCGGAACCGGAGCCCGTCAATGGCGGAGCCACTCCCCAAGAGCCGGAAAGACCTGGCCAGAACTCAGGTGGGAACTCATCCGGCCCTGCCCAGCAACAGAGCCGCGCAGGCGCTGGTAACGAAGCAGGCGAAGGCTATGGGGCGATTGCCAGAGCGATCGCCTACGAAAACCTCGGAGTGGATCCCGCAGCGTCCCCTCGCAAGAAGAGGCGCTGGGTGATGCTGGCCGCAGTGCTGGCCGCAGTGTTGGCGCTCTCGACCCTGTTACTCGAAGCAGTGAGCACTTATCTCCTCGTTCCGTCCACCGTCGCCAAGGAGAACGACTCTCAGAAAGAGGACGACGCGTCCCAACCGCCTTTCGCGGTATCCGTGCAGTCGGAGAATAGCGAGCCGGAAAATTGGGTCATGGTTCTCGACCGAGAACTGACGACCCACGAAATACAGAAGATGCAGGAAAGTTCGTCCCCCTTTTCATATCTGCAGGGCTTAGGCGGTCGCCCGCTGGCGTATGCGTCCCACCTGGAACACGCCCCGGAACGGTACAACCGGCAGACGCCACTCGACCGCATGGAGCTCTCTGACACGTTCAAGATAAATTTCCTGAGCACCCGGACCTACGCCGTGGTCATCGACGACTGGGAAGTCGTTGATGTCAAATGCCAGAAGAGCGCCGCGAAGACGGTCGTCGACTACCCGCCGCAGGGCGGAGTGCCCTACGAAGGAATTCGCCTCCACATCCCGCCCTGGGCGGATGAGCCGGTGCTGACCGACGACACCGAGGGGCAAGGCAAACCGTACTTCGCTACCCGATTCATCGAGGTCGGAGGTGGCCAGCCCTCGGGTGGCCTCAAGGTGGAGGCGATCGCGCCGCCCGGCCAGTCGTGTGAGTGGGGGATCAAGGTCCACTACGTGGACGCCCACCAGAAGGAACAATACGTCCAACTGAAGGACAGCAAGGGGGAGCCCATTCGCATTCGCACGGAATCAGTCCCCGAGAACCCTCGACAGAATTGGGTGTTCGGCTCGGTTCCCTGGACGTGTTATGCTCAGGGGGTCCCGTGCGATTTGGTTTAGCCTGGAAATCTTTGGCGGCTGTGCTGGCCCTCCTGTGTGCTCCCGCCTGCAGTTCGCAGCCGAGTGAAAAGAAGCCGGATTCTGGACCCTCGACTCAATACCAGGGCAACGAAGCGTACACGCTTCCCGACACACCGTTCACCCGCAAGGGCACCGTCATCACCGCGACCTGCCTCATGGGCGCACGCTACGTCGGCGTTTCGGTGCAGGCATGGAATCCCGAGCGGTGGAAACTGCTCGACGAGCGATCCTTTGCCATCCCCCCCGACGCCGCGTTCACCAACTCTGCCGGCGTCACAGCAGTCAACAGCCCTCTCGTGGACCTCTGCAGGCAGAGAGCGGACGTCCCGTCCCCTTACCGCACCGATGCCCTGGAACACATGGTTCCGCGGATCCGCGCCCTCTTCGACCTCGGATTCACGCGCATGGCAGTGGTGCTCCGGGACCCTGGAAGCAAGGCCACACATGCCAGCTTCGTCGAAAGTGACGGCACCTGGGACGACATCGTGCACCTGAGCGACGCGACGAGCGACGACGAGCAGAACGCCGCGATGTCGCCCGACGGTAGCAGTGTGTGGTTTACCTACACGGCCCCTTCCGGGGAGCAGAGGATCGGTTCCCGGGCCGTCGAGGGAGACCACCACCTGTCCGACGAAGGACCGGCGGCCGGGCATGACCTCCCCCTGACTGTCTTAGGAAAGCCCCCACGCGCTATTCAGGCAGACATGGTCTGGGTTTCGCCGAACGGCCGCCGCCTCACGGCGAAAGTGCCAAAGGTCTTCGGAAGCGTCTTCGACACCCCAGACTCCTCGGTCCCGCTCGCTGGGAAGTCGGCCCGCAATGCCACGCTCGTCAGCGATTGTCTCGGTGTCGTCGGCTGGATCGGAGACACCCGGGTGTTGTGCCGCGCGTCGTCCGGTTCCTTTCAGGTCATGGATGCTCATTCCGGTCGCGCTGTCGGAGACCCGGTCGGTGTGGTCGGCCCGTATGACGGAACCGTCGCTGAGGGGGCGCTGGTCTCGGCGGATGGGAAGAAGTTCATCGCCTCCGTTCACCTCCCCAACGACCCGTATCGGTTAGGCGACGACTTCAGGGTTGTGCCGACCACGGCAGGAGGGGAAACGGTCCAGATCCCTAGCGATCACCTCTGGGCCCACACGGTTTTCCTAGAGTGGTTGTGAACCTGATGACCCTGACGCCGGGAACCGGACGGACGCCGTAACGGTGTGACCGGCGGGGCCGCCGGTCGCCGTCGCGTGCCCGGCGCCCGCCGCGTCCCTGGGAGACTGCCACGCTCCGTTCCGTGGGAGCCCGGAGGTGAGATCCCTCCGGGCAACCCGACCCTGGTGATGTATGAGGCGGTCTACGACGACACCGGAGTGCTCGTCGCCGCCCGTCGCTTCACCGACCCAGAGCTGATCGCCCGGTGTCAGCGCCTCATCGAAGGGCTCTACCACCAGGGCGAGCCGCTGGACACGTTCTTCGATCGCGAGGTGGCCACACTGGATCCGCCCACCGGGACAGCGAAGCTACCTGGGTGAGAACAGGTACCGGCCGTAGCGACCACTTGGCGGTAGCCCAACGGATCGCTAGCCGTTCGAGGACCGCACAAGCATCTCGTGAGGTGCCGCCGCTGGGTGGTGTTCGAGCGCCGCGATACGTCGATGGCGGGCGGCGTACTCGCGTAGCGCGAGGTTGACGGCTTCCTGCTCGCTCCTGGATCCAGACAGGCGCATTGCCTCAGCCAGCGCCTCGTCGTCAAGGTCAATCTGCGTGACGGTCATCGGCAACCTTCGAAAGCAGATCGAGCTGGCATCGACGCTGTGAGCGGGAGAGCCGACCTCGGCTGATGATCGGATGCGCCCCATCTGCGCAACACGCCGGGCGCGGAGCAGATGGAGCGCATCCGATCAGGGAGTTACCTGTGCTTGAGGCCGGTGACGAAGCTGGCCCAGGTGGTGGCGTCGAAGGCGAGTGTCGGGCCGGTGCGGTCCTTGGTGTCGCGTACGTCCACCTGGCCGCCAGCGAAGCGAACCTCGACGCAGTTGGCGTTGTCCGAGCTGCGCGACGACTTGAACCAGCCGCGATCCTGCATCCTGACCTGCCTGATCATTCCATCTCCTTGGCTACCTGCCGGATCAGCGCGAGCGAGTCCCCCGAGCCTAACGCCTGCTCCTCGGCCTCGGCGAAGGTCACGGCGTAGTCGGTTACCTTCGCCGACTGATCGATGATGTCGATGAAGGTCAGGATCTCCTGCCAGACCAGGTCAGGCAGCCGAGGCGACGGGAACGAGAGGAGCTGGAACGGCCCGCCGAGCGCGGGATGCGCCCCGGCGCTGAACGGCATGACTCGAACATCGATCTGTTCGGGGCGTTCGGTCATCATGGCTGCAAGGTGTTCGAGTTGCGACCGCATGACAGCAGGACCGCCGACCTGCTGACGGAGCGCCGCCTCGCCAAGCACAGTGGTCACTTTCAGCGGGTTGTCGTCAAGCAGGCGGCGCTGGCGGATCATCCTGGACTCGACACGCCGGTCAACCTCGGTGAGTCGGATCGTCGTCGTGCCGCCCCGGATGACAGCACGGGCGTAGTCCTCGGTCTGCAGCAGCCCTGGCATGACCTCGGTCGTGTAGTTGCGGATGTGCTCTGCTCCGGCTTCGTAGCCGAGGAACCGGATGAACTCGGCCGGGAAGATCTGGGTGTACTGGTTCCACCAGGCACGGCGAGCCGCGCCCGCACGAAGCTCTTCAAGTTCCGCCGCCTCGTCATCGTCGATCTCGTAGATCTCGATGAACTTGAGCAGCCGGTCTGCGGGGAGCTTCACACGACCTGACTCCACGCCTGAGACGTACGCCTGGATGATGCCTGCGGCCTTGCCGGCTGCGACCGCCGTCAGGCCGATCTCCTCCCGCCGCTGCCGTAACCGCAGGCCAAGCTCCCACGCCTGCACGATGGGCGACGGGTTGTGGCTGTCTGCTAAGCCACGAGCCTTGCCTGACTCCGAAGCCGATGCCGACATCAAAACTCCATTCGAGTTCACGTTTGAGAGACGACTATCCGAATCACATCACAGATACCCAGATCTGTATAGGGGTTGATATCAGAGTGATCTTGATGCAAGCTGGTCTCCATCGATCACTCGACGGTCTGATGGAGGTTCCGTTGTACCGATTCGGAAAGTTGATCTACCAGCAGGAGGCGGAGGAGCGGTACGGGTTCTCGCTCTGCCTCATCGGCAATGCCGGCACGAGCGACCAGACGTACGACCTGCTCGGAGTCATCCGGGTCGCCGTCGACCCGCGTCAGCCGGATAAGCTGGGGGAGAACCTGCGCGGCTGGGCGATCGCGACCCTCGCCGCCGGCGGCCACGGGTTCGGCTGCTACCACGCCACCTTCAGCACCCTCGACGAGAACGATGAGCCCGAGAGCGACCTCGGCAACCTCGACATCAACTGGTCCGGCTCGCAAGTCCTCGTCCCTGCCGCCGAATAGCCGTGCTCACCGAAGCGGCAGCGGCCCGGCTGCTCCGCGTACCGCACACCGAGGTGAGGCCCATCCACGCTATCCGTGGAAGTTGACGTGGATGGGGCCTCGCCTCGGCGTGCTCGTCGCTACCCCACAGCGACGGCGACCAGGTGCCAGAATGATGCCATGACCAGTGTGCTGGAGCGCGAGATGTTTTCGGAGGCGGTGGCAGCCCGGCTGCTGCGCGTCCGGCAGTCGACCCTGCACTACTGGCTGGAAGGATCGCAGCGAAGTAGCAAATCCTACAAACCGATCCTACGCGACAAACCGCGCGGCACTCGAAACGTGACCTGGGCGGAGTTCGTCGAAGCCGGCTACCTGCGGGAGTACCGACAGACACACAACGTGCCGATGAAGGAGCTCCGTCGGTTCATCGAGCTGCTGCGTGAAGAGTTCGGCGTGCCGTACCCGCTTGCTGATCGACGTCCGTTCGTGTCCGGTCGGAACCTGGTCTACGACGCCCAGACCACTGCCGGCCTCGGGGTCGACTACTGGATGGTGGCGGTGGCGGGCGACCAGCTCCTCCTCACGACGCCAGCGGATTCCTTCATCCGGCGGGTCGGTTGGTCAGGCGACGTAGCCGTCAGCTACAGCCCAGACGCCAACCTGGAATCACCGGTACGCATCCAGCCGGATGTCCGCTTCGGCAAGCCGTCGATCAAGGGCGTGAGCACCGAGGTCATCGCTGAGCAGCATGACGCGGGCGAGGACGCGGACGCGATCGCCGAGATGTACGCCCTGGACGCCAGCGACGTATCGTGGGCGTTGGCGTACGAGTTCTCCGTGCGGGCTACCGCCAAAGCTGCATGACCAGGACCAAACCGGCGGGAGTCCGCTTCTACTTCGACGCTGATATTCGTGGTCTCGGCATCCTCCTGTCTCGCATCCGCTCGGACGTGACGTACCCGGGAGACCCGGGTGGTGAGGTCCACAAGCGTCTCCGCCCGCCGTGCGTTGTCACCGACGTCGCAGCCAGGGACGACGTGTGGATTCCGCAGGTTACCGAGCAGGGTTGGCTGATTGTGACCCGTGACCGGCACATCCGGACTCGCCCCCGAGAGATCGCCGCCGTCCGCGAGTACGGAGCCCGGATGGTCGCCCTGACCGCCGCCGAAGCGACGAACACCTTCAACCAACTCGAGGTGGTGATGTGTCGTTGGCGGGACCTGGTCAAATGCCTCGATCGGCCTGGTCCGTTCATCTACGCTGCGACCCGGACGAGCTTCGAGCCAGTCATGTGATCCCAGCACCAATGCCATGAGCGGACTGGCGATGCTTGAGCTTGCAGCTTTGGTCGCTCTGCTGCGCCGATCAGCGGCGAACTGGTCGGAGGTCGTCCTCGACATCCAGGAGACCGGCAGCGCCACGCAGGTGCTCGACCAGGCATTGCGTCAGCCCGAGGCGCTGTTCCCAGATCCGACCAGCTCAGCCGACGATCTGATCTCAGCCGCTGCCGACGAGATTGCCGGATGGCGGGCGGACGGGATCGGCGTACACGCCTACTTCGACGACAGCTATCCCGCCCAGTTGCGCGGCATCAAAGAGGCGCCTCCGCTGCTGTTCACCCGTGGCGAGCTGCGGCCCAACGACCGGGCCATCGCCGTCATCGGCAGCCGCAAGGCGTCAGCGCGCGGATCCGGCATCGCGCGATCGGTAGCCGAGACGCTGGCCAACCGGGGAGTGACGGTCGCCAGTGGGTTGGCTCACGGCATCGACACCGCCGCCCACACCGCAGCCCTCGCCGCCGGTGGCCGCACCGTCGCGGTCATTGGCACCGGCATCCGCAACTACTATCCGCCGGCCAATCGGCGGCTGCAGGACCACATCGCCGACGTCGGCCTGGTGGTCAGCCAGTTCCGGCCCGACGCCGGCCCCACCCGGCAGAGCTTCCCGATGCGCAACGCGGTGATGAGCGGGTACGCGGCAGCGACCCTTGTCGTCGAAGCCGGCGAGACCAGCGGCGCCCGGATCCAGGCACGCCTTGCCCTCGGGCAAGGCCGGCCGGTGATCCTGACCAGCCATGTCATGCGAAGTCGATGGGCGCAAGCCTTCGCCACCAGGCCGGGCGTCCACGTCGTACGCAGCACAGCAGAGCTGATCGAAGCCGTCGACGGCATCCTCAACCGACTCCCACTCACGTAGACAGCCGTAGCGGAAGCTCTTGTTGATCGAGCGCCTGTGCGGCGAAGCCATGATCCGATGGTCGATCGAGATCCTGTCGTTCATGGCGTCACGCTGGTGATGGTGTGCAGCATGGCGAACTCGCCGCCACCGGTAAGGCAGTCGGGGGAGACGTCGGGCAGGTCGAGGTCGCTGGTCGAGGGGTTGGTGTAGCCGCCACCGCCGACGACCCGGCTGCCGATCGCGATCGGCTCCCGGCCTGGCGCCTCGACCCCGGCGACCTGCCCACCGTCCCGCCACACCGTCGTGCCGGGCGGCCAGACGGCGACGTTGCGTATCCCGTCCGGCCCGGTCGTCGCGTCCGGTTCGAGGACGAAGCAGTCCGCGTCGGCCAGGTGACGCAGATAGCCGTCGATCTGCGCGTCGTCGCCGCCGCGCCGGACGTCGTGGACGAGCAGCGCCGGGTCCGACTCGGCCATGGAGACCGGCGGACTCGACGTACAGCCGAAACAGACTGCGGCCGACAGCGCGGCGAGGAACACCTGAGCAAGCCGGCTACCCCGGAGGCAGCTTTCCCGCCCGGTCATGTCGTCGCGGGTTGCGTCGAACCGGAGACGAGGTCACGCCAGCGGGTGATCGTCGCTTTGTACGGTGCCGGCATGTGCAGGTCGGGCACCTCGTCGTAGCTGAACACACCGAGTTCCTTGTGCTCGTCGATGTAGGTCAACTCCTCTTCACTGGTGTAGACCGCACCGAAGCTGACGATGAACACGTGTCGGAGCGGGGTGATCTCGTACACCCACGAGTCGATGATCCGTACGCCGGTGATGGTCAGGCCCAGCTCCTCGGCTACCTCCCGGCAGACGCCCTGCTCCGGGGATTCGCCGACCTCCAGCTTGCCGCCGGGTAGCTCCCACTCGTCGCGCTCGTTCTTCAGCAGCGGCACCCGACCGTGGTGGTCGATGACCAGCTTCACCGAGATTGGCAACTGGTACTCGAAGTAGCCCGGGTTGCGTTCGACGAGGTACGGCGGCCGGTCGGACATGGCAGGTGCTCCCATCTGTACTGCCTCAGCCCGCGCAGATCAGGACGGCGGCGACGTCGTCGGCGCGTTTGAAACCGTCACCGCCGACGGCCGGGTCGCTCTCCGTCTGCCGGATCAACTTCTCCAGGTACGCCACCCCACGCTCCCGGGCCTCGGCGACGACCTCGGACCACCCGGCGAAGAGCTGGTAATCGGTGACCAGCCGGGCGAACCCGTCCGTGCAGAGCAGGATGTGGCCGGTCCCTGCCCAGTCCGCGGTGATCCGGTGCGGGACGAGGCGGCGTTGCGGGTGGCCGGAGAAGACCGACTCGACGTCACCGGAGGTCATGGTGTGCCGGCGTCGCTGCTGCATGGCGGCGACGACCATCGCCGGGTCGGTCTCGCGGGCCCGCACCGCCGCCGCCTCTCGCCCGTCGAAGTAGCTGGTGGCGAGGACACGGGTGGTGTCGCCGTCGATGACAGCGGTGGCGTCACCGATGCGGGTCAACTCGAAGCCGTCGCCCCGGTCGACACATAAGCCGATCGAGCAGGCCGGCGGCATCCGGTCCGAGGGGAAGCCGTACGCCTCCTGCTGCCGATGCACCTCGACGGCGATCCGCTCCAACAGGTCGGCGCCACTGCCCTGATAACCGTCCGTCCCGGATTCTGTGAGGAGCGCCCCGACCAGGTCGACCAGCCACACCACGTCACGCTCTGCGGGCAGGGCAGCATCGTCGTACAGGTC
Organism: Micromonospora sp. LOL_023; assembly: GCF_048060115.1. Classification (NCBI taxonomy): domain Bacteria; kingdom Bacillati; phylum Actinomycetota; class Actinomycetes; order Micromonosporales; family Micromonosporaceae; genus Micromonospora; species Micromonospora sp. LOL_023. Next base: position 26,620 of record NZ_JBHMIM010000006.1, on the reverse strand, counting down.
GGTGGCACCGTCGATGACCCAGGCCAGCGAACCCGCGTGGCCTACTCGGTCCTCGTTCGACCTGGCCCCGCCGGCTGTGGTGACCGAATCCCGAATCTTCATCTTGATCCAATCCTCGGAACGAGTGCCAGCAGGCTTCCATTTGAGCGAGGGCTGCCGAGTCAGCCTTCCGGGAACGGGTCGTGGATGAAGAAGTTAGGCGGTGCTGGCCAGGGGGCGAGGGCTGATGGCTGCTTGAAGCTCGGGGTCGACCATCTGGAGCGCGGCATCGAAGTGGTGCTGCAGGTTGCTCACCAGTCTGGCGACTGTGTTGCCACAACCATCCTTCCCCAGGTAGATCCTCATCCAGTCGTTGCCGACATCGATCCGTAACTGCTGCCCCACGTGCAGATCCACGGCCGCGACTTCCGCGACGCCGTCAGCGGTGACGGCTGGGCGGCCCCAGAGCCGGAACGGCGCTCTCGATGAGAACAGTTCGCTGAGGAAGGCATCTTGATCATGAATCTCTTTGCTGAATCGGATAGCGATCGGCCCGCCCGTCACGTTGCCGCCGCCATCCTCGGTGCCAAGGGTCGACCAGGAGATGGCCTTGCTTTCACAGAGCGTCACCAGCTTGCTGTACCGGCTCACGGCCCGGCTGACGAAAGCGAGGTGCAGTGGGAAGGAGTCGCCGGACGCGACGAACTTGCCCATCCTGCTGACCGCTTCCCGTACTCCACCGAAGTCGGGGTCATCGATATGGCTCTCGATCCGATCGAACGGAACGGCGTCGCGGTAGTCGCTGCGTGAGAGGAAGTCAAGGAACGCCTCGGCGTTGCGGCCAGACAGTTGGAACCCAAGCTCCTCGGTTTCGGCTCCGGCGGATCCGAGCAGAGCCGTACCCTTGAAATTGGTACGCACGCGCCGCGTCTGGGCGTTCGGCCACATGTGCCGTAGATGCTCGGAGGGCAGCCACATCCAGTCGAGGTCACGGCGGTTGGCTACCCAGCCGTTGACCAACGAGCCGGCATTCTTTGTCGGCATGTCCGTGTGCAGGCTCCAGAACCTGGGGTTGAGTTGATCTACCCAGAAATAGCCGAACTCGGTGTGGACCTTGAAGAGGAAGGCGTCGGTGCTTTCCTCGACCCGGCCGGAGCCGGTGAGCCCACGCAGACACTCCAACGGATCCTCTACATGGGCCTCCACGACGAACGTCTTGGTGGGTGAGGTAGGGCTCAGTGCAAGTTCATCTGCCATGGCGGCCCGTGCGGTCAAGATCCACCTCCCTGCTCGTCTTCCTCCTGCGACTCCTCCAGGCCAGTATCCGCGACCTCTAGCTCTTGGAGCAGGTCCAATTGTCCATCAATCTCGGCGCGCCCTGGGCGTTTGATCCCTTTGGTCACCTTTCCGATGCTTTGATATGAGGTGGTGCGGCCTCTGTGATGAAGATCCTCAGGAGTATTCCTGAACTGGATACGGTCTTCGGATCGAGTCGCTGTGCGTCGCTCGAACGCGAACCATGCAGGCTCGCGGTCGGCGACACTTCGAGCAACCTGAGTGACGAGGCGCCTGAGTCCGGTCTGCGCCTTTTGTCCGTAGATGCTGTAGTAGGGGGCGACCCGCTCGGTAAGGCTAGTCATTGTGACGGCTGGTGCTCTGTGCGTGAGCATGGCGACGAGCGCCGCTAGGACGTACTCCTCAGCTACCTCTACCGGAGAGTCGGGGTCGAACGGAATGATCGAAGGTGGTGGGCCGGCCAGGTCTACGCCTTCGCCGAGAGCCCTGGTGAGTAGTCCTGACGCATGCTCCCTGTTGTGCAGGTCGACGCGTCGGTGAGCGACCGCAAGCAGGGGCGCAGACACTCCCGCACTCTCCAGGCTCAGGCTGATCCGGCTGGCGTGCTTCGACAAGCAGATGTATAGCGTCTCCAGCGTCGGCGGGGTCCGGTGCGTCAGAGTCACGCCTGCGGCCTGCACCAACGACTCAGGGCCCATCGCCGCGTATGCGAAAGCCTGCCGCACCTCGATGTTGGCACCGGACTTCGCTTCGCACTGCACCAGATGATTGCTGGCCTCGTGGAACAGTAGGGCATCGATGACGGCATTGCCGGCGTCGCCGCTGGCGGGAATTTCCAGCCCGGCTGGGCGAAATCCTGCCTGAGCCAGCACGGGCTGAGTGATATCACCGGCCGTCAGCAGCCCGAGCAGGGCGTTGATCGGCAACAGCCGCGCCTCCAATGGCTGACCCTCCTTCGTGATCGCGAGATGACGACAGTAGCGCCGTACGGCCAAGGACCGTACGGCGGCGCACCGTGGCGCGAAGTCATGGCCTTTTGATTTGTCCACATCGGGATGATGGTCCAGGTTCAGCGGGCGATATTGATCTTCAGTTCGCTCATGATCGACATTTGCCGGACGGTCAAAGTACTCAAGTGATCATGCTTTCCGGTCGGCAGGTGCAGTCGATCGCATGAGGACGGTTTTGGTGGGAGCCGTTACGGTGGCGGGCATGGGTGAGGCGGGCGTACTCGGCAGACCAGACGCGGGCGTGATCCGCGACGAGCTGCAGGCGCTGGTCCTGGCCGACCTGCTCGGGCCGCTCGACGGGCCGGACGAGGAGTTCGGCACCCAGGAGAGCCCGCTCGACCGCTACCTGCTCGGCCGGCTCGCCCCCAACGGCCAAGCCGTCGAGCCCGACACCCAGGACGAGCTCTCCGACGCCAGCGCACCGGACATCATGGAGGGCCAGCCGGAGCCGAGCGCCCCCAACGTGCCCAGCCTCGCCCCGTCTGCGCTCGGCTTCACCGCCACCGTGGACGGTGCCGCCACCGCGCTGCGGGTCACCGGCGGCTGGGGCCGCTACGACCGGGCCACCTCGCAGCGCGAGGAATACGCCGGCCGGGTCTGGCAGCGCCAGAGCTACGGCGGCACCATCATCGTCGTACTCGCCGAAGGCCCGCTGCCGCCGCAGGCCCCCGACCCGGACCAACCCGACATCGTGGTACGCGGCCGGGCCCGCCGCCGCGACGGCCGCTGGCTGATCTCCCTGTTCCTGGAGAACCGGCAGCGGCCCGGCGCGCGGCGCGACGCCAGCTCCTGGATCTTCCAGGTGGAGCTGTCCGCCACCGGCGACGGCGACCAGCCGGTCTTCTGGCCCCGACCCGAGCAGATAACCGGCGGCGACGCCTCCGACCAGGCCGAACGCCGCCGGCTCGCGATGGCCTACCGCTTCCATCCCGAGTACGCCGTCGGCCACGGCACGGCCGTGCGGGCCGACCCGGCCGCCGGTGACCACGCGCTGCGCGCCCACCGGATCCGCACCTGCCCGGTGCCCGTACACGAACTGCCGTTCACCGACGTGCCGACCGCCGACACCGACCCCGATCTGCCGGAGCTGGCCGCCGTCGAGCTCGACATGAAACGCCTCGCCGAGCTGGCCGCCACCCCGGCGGCCGCCCCAGCCAAAGGCTCGGCACGCGGTCCAGCCGGTGATCCGCTGCTGGCGGCGCTGACCCCGCTCGTCGACGGCTACCGGGCCTGGATCGCCGGCAACGACGCCGCCGCCGACCAGCCGCACCGCCGGCTCACCGAACACCGGCAGCAGGTCACCGAGGCGCTGCGCGACGCCCGCCGGGCCGCCGACCGGATCACCGCCGGCATCGGCCTGCTCGCCACCGACCCGGCCTCCCGCCGCGCCTTCGGCTTCGCCAACCAGGCGATGTACCTGCAGCGGGTGCACACCAGGGTCGCCGACGCCCGTCGCGAACACCCCGGCCTCGGGCTCGCGGCGGCGACCGACGCCGCCGACCAGCCCGACAACCACCGCTGGCGGCCGTTCCAGCTCGCCTTCCTGCTGATCAACCTGCCGGCGCTGGCCGACCCCCGGCACGCCGAACGCACAGAGGATCTACAGCGAGCCGTCGCCGACCTGCTGTGGTTCCCGACCGGTGGCGGCAAGACCGAGGCGTACCTCGGGTTGACCGCCTTCACCATCGCGATCCGCCGGCTGCAACCCGCCTACGGTGGCCTGGTCGCCGCCGACGGCCTCGCCGTGCTGATGCGCTACACGCTGCGGCTGCTCACCATCCAGCAGTTCGAGCGGGCCGCCACCCTGATCTGCGCCGCCGAAACCCTGCGCCGTGCCGACGAAACCACCTGGGGTGACACGCCGATCCGGATCGGACTATGGGTCGGCGGCAAGGTCACCCCCAACCACACCGACCAGGCCCGGCAGTGGCAGCAGCAGCAGCGTGGCCGGCGCGGTGCCGCCACCCGGGGCCACGGGTCACCACACCAGCTGACCAGCTGCCCGTGGTGCGGCAGCCGGATCGAACCCGGCCGGGACATCATGATCGACCCGACGTACCGCCGGACCCTGGTGCGCTGCCCCGACGTCGAATGCCCGTTCGGCGAGCTCGCCGGCTTCGGCCGGCCCGACGACCAGCGCGGGCTGCCGGTGCTCGTGGTCGACGAGGAGATCTACCGGCACCCGCCGGCCCTGCTGATCGCCACCGTCGACAAGTTCGCCCAACTGGCCTGGAAGGGCGAGACCTCAGCGTTGTTCGGGCAGGTCAGCCGGCGCTGTGAACGGCACGGCTACGTCACCGAAGACCTGGAGCGCACCGACTGGGAAGCGACGTACCACCGGGCCACCGGCAACGCCGGCCTGGCCCGCATCGTCGACTGTCCCCGACTGCGACCCCCCGACCTGATCATCCAGGACGAGCTGCACCTGATCTCCGGGCCGCTCGGCTCCCTCGTCGGCCTCTACGAGACCGCCGTCGACCGGCTCGCCACCTGGCAGCCGATGACCGGCCACTCGACCCGGCCCAAGGTGATCGCCTCCACCGCGACGGTCCGCCGAGCCCACCAGCAGATCGGCGCGCTGTTCCACCGCAGCACCGAAGTGTTCCCGCCGCCCGGTCTCGACGCCGCCGACAGCTTCTTCGCCCGCCAACGTCACCCCGACCAGCGTCCCGGCCGGCGCTACATCGGCATCTGCGCCCACGGCACCCGGATCAAGTCGACCCTGATCCGGGTCTACGTGTCGGTCCTCGGTGCCGCCCAGAAGCTGCACGAACGCTACGGCCGAAACGACGTCACCGACCCGTACATGACCCTGGTCGGCTACTTCAACAGCCTGCGCGACCTCGGCGGCATGCGACGCCTCGTCGAAGACGACGTCTCCACCCGACTTACCCGCGCTGACGAACGCGGCCTCGCCCGCCGCTACGACCCGCTGCTGGAGGAGCTGACCTCCCGGATGCCCTCCGACGCGATCCGGCCGCTGCTGGACCGGCTCGCCGTCCGGTTCACCGGCGGGCGCGGCAAAGCCGGCCCGAGACCGATCGACGTGCTGCTCGCCACCAGCATGATCTCCGTCGGGGTCGACGTGTCCCGGCTCGGCGTGATGGTCGTCGCCAACCAGCCCAAGTCGGCCGCCGAGTACATCCAGGCCACCAGCCGGGTCGGTCGCGCCGCCCCCGGCATCGTCTTCACCGTCTACAACTGGGCCCGCCCCCGCGACCTGTCGCACTACGAACGCTTCGACCACTTCCACGCCACCGTCTACCGGCAGGTCGAAGCGCTGTCGGTCACCCCGTTCGCCGATCGGGCCATCGACCGCGGCCTGACCGGGGTGCTGGTCGCCCTGATCCGCAACCTGGAACACACCTACAACGGCAACCTGAGCGTCCAGCACTTCGACCGCTACGGCCCCCTCGCCGACCACGTGGTGCGTTTCCTCGCCCGGCGCAGCGACGTCGCCGCCGACAACGCCGTACGGCTACGCGTCGAGGACGAGCTGGAAGCGCGGCTCGACGCGTGGGCGCGGGAACGGGCCATGCCCGCCCGGCGACTCGCGTACGACAAGCCGCGCCGCAGCGACGACATCGCCGGGCTGCTGCACCGCCCCGAGGAGGGCCGCTGGCGGCAGACCACCTGCCCGACCTCGCTGCGCGACGTCGAACCCGGTGTGCAGCTGCAGTTGCAGCTCACCGGGGCCGCCATCGCGGAACCACCGCCACCGTTCGTGCCCCGCGCCGATCCGGCGACCGGCACCGGGGCCGCCGCCGGTGGGGCCGCTGGCGGAGCCGACGGGCCGGAGGCGCTGGCGTGAGCGACCCACAGCAACGGCAACTGCGGGTCGGCGCGCTGCGCCCCAACCAGCTGCTGCACACCTACGGCATCGGCTCCGTCGCCGACCTGCCCAGCCTGTCGGTGATGCCGCTCGGCCTCGACCACTGGGAGCTGGCCCGCGCCACCGTCATCACCGAAGACCGGCTGCTCGCCGCCATGCGCGCCAAACTCGGCTACCAGGTGCAGGCGCTGCGGCTGCCGCCACACCTGCCGGAAACCTCCGACCCGTACGCCGAATGGGCCCGCATCGGGGTGCCGGTCGCGTTGTTCCCCGCCTGGTTGCGTTGCTCCGACACCCGGTGCAACCAACTCGCCCCAGTCGAGTCGGGTCTGTTCGAGCTGGTCTCGGCGCCGACGCCGGACAAGGTCCGCTACGTGCACACCTGCCGGGGCAACGGCGGCGGCCGACCCACCGCCGTACCGGCCCGGTTCGTGCTGGCCTGCGGCAACGGCCACCTCGACGACTTCCCCTGGTCGTACTTCGTGCACCGGGGCAGCGACCCCGGTGCCGGGCATCCGCTGCAACTGTCCGAACGCGGCAGCACCGGCGAGACCACCAACATCTTCGTCACCTGCGGCCAGTGTTCGACCCACCGGCCGATGTCGGAGGCGATCGGGGCGCTCGCCGAACGCAATCTGCCCGCCTGCCGGGGCCGCCACCCGCACCTGGGCAGCTACGAACCGTGCGACGCGCCGCCGCGCACCCTGGCGCTCGGCGCCACCAACAGCTGGTTCGCCATGCAGGCGGCGGTGTTCAGCGTGCCGAAGGCCGAACACCCGGTGGACCACCTGGTCGCCGAGTTCTGGCCGACGCTGAGCGTGCTCGCTCCGCTGCCAGCGCAGACCGGCACGATGATCCTGCCCACCCAGACCTGCTGGCCCGAGCTGCAACCGCACGGAGTGGACAAGGTGTGGGCGGCGATCCAGCGGCGGCACGAAGCCGGCGACGTCCCCGGTGGCGGTGACTGGGACAATCTCGACCTGCACCTGCCCGAGTGGCGCGCGTTCACCGCCAGCGTCGGCGCGGCACTGCCGGACTTCACCACCCGACCGGAGCCGGTCCCGGCCGGGCACCGGGACTGGCTGAGCCAGGTGGTGCTGGTGCCCCGGCTGCGTCGGGTCGCCGCACTGTACGGCTTCACCCGCATCGACGCCCCCGAACGGGACGTGCTCGACACCCCCGACCGGTGCCGCGCACCGCTGTCCGCCGAGCCGCCCACCTGGGTGCCGTGCGCCGAAACCCGCGGTGAAGGCATCTTCCTGCGGTTCACCGAGGAACGCATCGTCGCCTGGGAGCACGACCCCGCGGTCAAGGCCCGCGAACAGCTGCTGATCCGGGCCCACGAGAAGTGGCGGGCGCAGCGGGAACTACCCCCCGGGGCCTGGCCCGGCCTGCGCTACCTGCTGCTGCACACCTTCGCGCACACCCTGATCCGGGAGCTGGCGCTGGAGTGCGGCTACAGCGCCTCCGGCATCGGCGAGCGGGTGTACGCGCGTACCGGCGAAGTGCCGATGGCCGGGGTGCTGCTCTACACCGCCGCCCCAGACAGCGAAGGCACCCTCGGCGGGCTGGTCTCCCTCGGCCGGGCCGACCGGCTCGGTCCGCTGATCGACCGCGCGTTGGACGGTGCCCGGCTGTGCAGCTCCGACCCGCTCTGCGCCGAACACGACCCGACTGTGCATGGCCGGCTCGCCGGAGCCGCCTGCCATGCCTGCCTGTACGCCGCCGAAACCTCCTGCGAAGGCGGCAACCACTACCTGGACCGGTCGTTGCTGGTCGACACCCTCGCCGACAGCGAGTGCGGCTTCTTCCGGTGACCGGCTGCCAACGGTGAACCCGTCCGAGGCCATGGCGCAGACCGTCGCCGAGCTGGCCGCCGAGCTGGCCGCCGAGCTGCCGGCCGGGCACGTCGCCGCGTGGGCCGGCGTCCTGGCATCGGTCCACCGGCCGGACGCCACGGTCGAGGCCGCGCTGATCGACGCCCGCCCCGGGTACGCCGTCGCCGCCCACGCCAGACGGCTGGTCACCGCCTGGCGGACCCACGCCCCCGACCTGCCCGGTACAGCCGTCGCGTTGGCCCTGCGAAGCGCCGCCCACCTGCAGCGGCGGGCCGAGGTTCGGCGTACCGAGCTGGTGGTCAGCGGGCCGAGTAGCCCGGCCGTCGCGGTCCGGCTGACCCGGTCGGTGGTGGTCGAACTGATCCGGCAGGCCCGCCGGTCGCTGCTGATGGTCAGCTTCGCCGCGTACGGCGTCGCCGAGGTCGTCGTCGAGGTGTCCGCCGCCGCCGACCGCGGCGTCCGGGTCGACCTGGTGTCCGAGAGCGGCGCCGCCGACGGCGGACCGCTGCGCGGGGTGACCGGAGCCGACGTCTTCGCCGGCCTCGGTGACCGGGTCACCTGCTGGCACTGGCCGGTGGCGGTGCGGCGACAGCCCGGCCGGTCACTTCCGGCCCTGCACGCCAAGGTGATCGCCGCCGACACCGACGCCGCGCTGGTCAGCAGCTCCAACCTGACCGACCGGGCGCTGTCGGACAATCTGGAAGTCGGGGTGGTGGTGCGGGACGCGGCGGTGGTACGACGACTCGTCGACCACTTCGCCGCGCTGATGGAACCGCGCACCGGAGTCCTGCGGCGACTCTGACCGGTAGGTCGCGGCCTCACAAGGCACCCCGGCCCGGGGTGTCCGCCAGCGGACACCCCGGGCCGGAAGGCGGGGCAGGGATCAGCTGGCGGTGGCTGGCCGGTCGTCGGCGAGCTCGCGGCGGGTCTCGGAGCGGGTCGGCGCGGCGGCAGCCCGGCGGGCCGGGTCGGTGCAGAGCTCAGCGATCTGGGCCTCGGTCATCGGGCCGCCCCGGGACCGGGTGACGCCCAGATGGTCGGGGACCTCGACGGTCGCCTCGAAGTCCCAGATGTACCACTCCTTGCGGCCCCAGGCGTTGCTCTTCAGCTTGATCTCGATCGTGCCCTGGGCGGTCTGCAGCTTGGGGCTGCGGTCCAGCGCGGCCCAGCCCGACGGGCCGGCGTTGAGCGACGTGGTCCGGGAGACCGTCGACTCCCAGTTCCACTGCCGGCCGATGCTCTGGCTGATGCTCGTCGACACGTTGCTCAGCGCGCTGGAGCCGAAGGTGGTCGCGGGCACCTTGGAGGTCATGCTGATCGACCCACCGGTGGTGTCGGACCATTCGACCGACAGGCTGTTGTCGTACGGGGTGCAGTTGAAGTGCGAGGCGACCTCGTGGAAGCCGGCGGTGGTCTCGGTCACCGGCGTTCCCGCAACGAACCGGCAGGACACGGCCCGGCCGTCGCAGTGCTCGAAGAGCTCCGCGCGGGACGGTCCGTCCCAGAACCTGACCGAGCTGTACTGGTTGTCGGCGGGCACCCGCGCGAGCCGGTCGTGCGAGTACCACATGTGGGGGGTGCCGGACTGGTTGGTGTTGACGTAATAGTTGCTGGCGCAGTCGGTGACGTTCTTGTACGAGCTGATCACGTCGCCCCAGCCAGCGCTGGCGAGGTTGTTGAAGTAGTAGTACTTGCCGCCGCTGCAGGTGCCGGATTGCGAGATCATGCTCAGCGAGCCGCCCAAGAAGTTGGCGTCTCGGTACGCGATCCCGAGGACGACCTGGGCGGCTGCGGACGTACCCGATGCCATGGCGCGGGTGGCTGCGGTGCCGGCGGCGGCGATCCGCTCGGTGGTTGCCGCGTCGAGTCGACTCCCGTCACGCGGGGCGTCGGTGACCGCGCCGTCGGTCGCCACCTTCATCGCGGTCTGGAAGTCGCGGTAGCAGGCCAGCTCGTCGGTCGACTCGTAGAGCAGGCAGTCGGCCATCTCCGCGGTGGGCACGGCGGCGGAGGCGGCGGCGGGTGTGGTGACGGCCAGCGTCGACCCCAGCATCAGTACGGCGAGCACAGTCGCCGTACGGGCCGATCGAAACGTCGTGTTGCGGTGGGTGGATGTCATGGGACATGAGTCTGCAAATCGCTCTCGCTGAATTCATGAGGAGAATCCGAGGATTACCTGAGGAATAAATGAGGAAAGCGGATCGTGTCAACCATCACATGCCTTCTGCCCGAAATCTTACAGCTAATCTGTCCGGATAGAAACAGCCGGCTCCTACCATGATCATCCGAGGGTCGGTTCGGCCAGCGCAGGCGGTAGGCTACGTCGATGGCCGGCGACACCTATCGCTTCGGCGAGTACGAACTGGACATGGCCCGCTACGAGCTCCGCCGCGCCGGCACGCCGGTCCACGTCGAGCCCCGGGCTCTCGACCTGCTGCACTACCTGATCGAGCACCGCGACCAGGTGGTGACGAAGAACGAACTGCTCGACAAGGTCTGGGGCGACCGCTTCGTCAGCGAGGCGGCGCTGACCACCGGGCTGCGTACCGCCCGGATCGCCGTCGGTGACACCGGCCGGCACCAGCGGCTGATCCGGACCGTGCACCGGCGGGGGTACCAGTTCGCGGCACCAGTGACGGTGACCCGGGCCGGCGACCCCGCCGCCGCCGGGCCAGCGCCTGCCGCGCGGCCACCGACTGGGTCGGACCGGCGTGCCCCCGCCGGGGAGGCCGGCGGCGCGGACCACCAGGTCGTCCGGTTCTGTCGGGCCGACGACGGGACCCGGATCGCCTACGCCACCGTCGGGTCCGGTCCGCCGCTACTCAAGGCCGCCAACTGGATGACCCATCTCGATCTGGAGTGGACCACCCCGGTCTGGTCGCACTGGCTCAACGGGCTGGCCCGGGACCGGCAGCTGGTCCGCTACGACGAGCGGGGGTGCGGCCTGTCCGACTGGGACGTGCCGAGTTTCTCCTTCGACGACTGGGTCGACGACCTGGACACCGTGGTCGAGGCGGTGGGGCTGGACCGGTTCCCGCTGCTCGGCGTCTCCCAGGGCGGTGCGGTAGCGGTCGCGTACGCCGTGCGCCGACCGGAACGGGTCAGCCGGTTGATTCTCGCCGGTGCGTACGCCCGGGGACGTCAGGTCCGGGCCCGCTGCCAGGCCGAGCGGGATGAGGCGGCGCTCGATCTGAACCTGGCCCGGGTCGGCTGGGCGCACCAGGACCCGAGTTTCCTCGGCGTCTTCGCTGCCCAGTTCCTGCCCGAGGGCACCCCGGAGGAGCTGGAGGAGTTCATCAGCTTCCAACGGCGGACCACCTCGGCGGCGAACGGGGTCCGGTTCCTGGAGGAGTTCGCCCGGATCGACGTCTCGGACATCGCCCACCGGGTGCAGTGCCCGACGTTGATCCTGCACTGCCGTGACGACGTGCGGGTGCCCACCTCGCAGGCCAGCGAGCTGGCCACCCTCATCCCAGACAGCCAACTGGTGCTGCTGGACAGCCGAAACCATCTGCTCACCGCGTCCGAGCCGGCCTGGCCCGAGTTCCTGGACCAGATCGACGCCTTCCTGGCCGAGTGAGATCGCGAACGGGACGGGTATGAGAATTCTGGTCGTGGGCGGAACCGGTCTCATCGGTGCCCATGTCGTCGCCCGGCTGCGCGGGCGTGGCCACGCCGTGACCACGCTGGCGCGTACCGACCGGCCCGGTGTCGACCACGTGCTCGATGTCGAGGCCGCCTCCGTCGACGAACTGCGGCGGCTGCTCGCCGGTCACGATGGTGTCGTGTACGGCACCCGCGCCGATGAGCAACGGGTGCTCCGCAGGCCGATCCATCCCGTGCTCCACCGCGAGATCGTCGACCCGGTGGTACGCGTGTTCACCGCCGCCCGCCACGAGGGTCTGACCCGCGGTGTCATTCTCGGCTCCTACTACACCTACTACGACCGGCTACGTCCGCAGTGGTGCCTGCCGGACCGGCATGTGTACGTCCGCTGCCGGCTGGAGCAGGCCCGCGAGGGGCGGGCGGCCGCCGGTCCCGAACTGCCGGTCGCGGTGCTGGAGCTGCCGTTCGTCTTCGGTCGGGTCGGTGACCGGCTGCCGAACTGGGCCGGCCCGCTGGACCGGTGGGCACGGTCGGCGGCACCGCTGCTGGCCCCCGTCGGCGGAACCGCAGCGGCCTCGGCCCGCAGCGTCGCCGAGGCTGCGCACGCGGCGCTGGAACAAGCCAGCGGTTCGGACATTCCGGTCGCCGACGAGAACCTCACCTGGGCAGAGATGCTCGCGCGGATCGCCGATGCGGTCGGTCGACCCCGACCGGTCAACCGGCTGCCGGCCGGCGCGGTGCGCGCCCTGCTGCGACTCGGAGGCGGAGCGCAGGCGCTTGCCGGCAAGGAGTCCGGCCTCAACCCGGCCCACCTTGCCGATGTTCTCCTCGCTGAGCTGTTCATCGAGCCGGTGACCGGTCGGTCGCTCGAACCGGCGCTCCGGGAGACCTTCGCCGCGTCGGTCCCTGGCAGGTAGCAGGGCCGGGTGTGGGCGGTCCGGTCCCTCCCGGTCGGGGGCGCGGGGCGGGGATACCTCCGCCGCGGCCCGCACGGTCACCTCGCCCTGAAATCCGCCGGGCCACTGGGACACGACACGGTAGCTGGCGGTGCAGGGCGACGCCGCAGGCGGTGTGGTCGGTGGTGCGGTGGTGGGCGGTCGCGTGGTCCGGCAGTTGTTCGGCGGGAAGCCTGGCAGGCAGCCGAAGTTCACCGACTACGACCGGGCTGGTGCGCGAGACCACGGTGCCGCCGGCACCGACGTACTGCGCGACCGACCGGGACCAGAGCACCGCCCCGGTCGCGGTGTTCACCTTGTGGAGGTAGCCGTCCCAGTCGGGGAGGTACGCGGCACCGTCGACGACCGCCGGGGTGGCCGACATGTCTCCACGGGTGGTGTACGTCCAGTTGAGTTCGAGGGCGTCAACCGTGTCCGGGCCGAGGCTGCGTTCGGTCGGGCTCGACCGGGTGTTGCTGAGGTTCTGGCCGCCCATCGCTCACTGAGTGTCGTCGTCGGTGCCAGCCGGGGTGGCGACGGCGACCATGACGGTGGCCGCCGTGCACGCCGCGGCGACCGCGGCTGCCGCTGTTGCTCGCTTGATGGCAGGTAGCACTCCGCCTCACGGACTCAACGGGCTCCGGTGACGTCCGCGCCGGTGCGGTCACCCGGCCGGCCGCAGTGGCCCGCACACGGCCAGCGCCTCAGCGATCACCGGATCCGACTCGTCCAGGTCGGCGGCCCACTCGACGTCCCGCTCGGCCAGACAGTTCCGGTACGCGGCGATGCCACTGCGATCAGTCCCAGCGTCGCCGCCGCCGCGCGGACCGCCGGCCCCGGCGGTCGGCAGTACCGACTGGCATGCTTCCTGCGCCGCTGTCCAGGTCTCGTCATCGACGCCATCGGGTCGGAGCATCTCGGCGAAGCCGCCGCCCATCCGGCCACCACCCAGCCCCGCCCCGCCTGGCCAACCGGACGGGAACCCCGACGGCCGGTCACCGGGCTGCCCCGACGGCATCCCATCCGGGGCACCACCTCGGAAACCCCCTCCGGCCTCGGGAACCTCCGCGTCGACGCCGTTCTCCTGGAGGCACTCCACGTACGCCGTCATCGTGCCGGCACCACCGGCGACAGCGTCACCACCGGAGTCCGTGCCGAACTCTCCGCAGGCGGCAATCAGCAGCAGGCAGATCCCGCCGGCCGCGCCCCACATCGAACGACTGAGCGCGATGCGCACGGTCACCCTCCCATCCGGATCGCCTGCGACAGTCGTCGCCGGTACGGGGTCAGCAGACCTGGCAAACCTCCGCGCCACGTCAGGGTTTGCTGTGACCGCGCTGGGTGTCGCCGTCAGTCCGGGCGGCTCACAGCAAACGCCGAGGTGACGCCGAGCCGGTCCTGAGCCGCAGCCGGAACACTGCCGCCTCATGGAACTCGGCCCCAGATGGGCACCGCTCAGACGGCTGCCCGCGGCACGCCGGCTCGCCGCCGTGGCGGTGTGCGCGGCGCTGGTCCCGGCCGGCGCCATCGCGTACGCACTTGCCGGTCCGACCAGCGCAGACGACGTCGTACCGGTTGCCACCGTGCAGGTCGACCGGGGGACGGTCACCGTGGCGGTCGCCGCCACCGGTGCCGTCGATCCGGCCGAGGACCGCCAACTCGGCTTCGGGGTGGCGGGCACGGTGAACCGGCTCGACGTACGGCTCGGCCAAGACGTCGCCGCCGGTGACGTGCTCGCCGTCATCGACGACAGCGACGCGACGGAAGCTGTCGGACGGGCCCGGGAGGCGTTGACCGCGGCTCAGGAAGCCCTGGCCACCGCACAGACGGACGCGCAGTCGGACGACACGGAGACGGACTCCGAAGCCGGCACCGGGTGTCCGACGGCCGCCCTTGCGGCCTGGACCGCGCCCGATCGCACCGCCAGCCCGACACCGGAGGTGACCGGGTCGGCCACCCCCGATCCGTCTCCTACGGTCGGCACATCGCCGTCACCCACCGCGTCCGTACCGGCCGGGAGATCGCCGACCCCGACCGGCACGGACGCGAGCCCGCCGGCCAGCGTGCCGACCGCGCCGCCGGCCGGCTCAGCTGACCCGCCCGGCACCGACGACGACACCGGCTGCAGCGCGGCACCGGACGGGACCGGGACCGGAAGTGGGACCGGACCAGGGACGGGCGAGGCGGGTGGCGGCGGGTCCGGCGGCGACCCGGTGCTGCGGGCCCGGCAGCAGGTGACCGCGGCACAGCTGCGGCTCGCCGCCGCCGAGGACGATCTCGACGGTACGGTGATCAGCGCCCCGATCGACGGCAAGGTGCTCCGCGTCTCGGGTGCCATCGGCAGCACGGTGCGGGCCGGCGGCACCTTCATCGAGCTCGGCGCGGTCGCCGAGATGCAGGTGACGGCGAGCTTTCCCGAAGCCGACGCCGCGCGGCTGGTCGCCGGCCAGTCTGCCGTCATCACCGTGGCGACCCGGCCGGATGAGGAGTTCCCCGCCCGGCTCAGCCAGGTCGATCCGGTGGGCAGCGTCGACGGACAGTTGGTGCGCTACGGGGTGATCGTCGACTTCGACGACATCCCGGACGGGCTGCTGGTCGGCCAGAGCGCCGGTGTACGGGTCGTCGTCGACGAGGTGGCGGACACGGTACGCCTTCCGATCACCGCGGTCGGCCGTAGCAGCGACGGCGCGGACATCGTCGTCGTGGTGGACGGGACAGGTGCCCGGCAACAGCGGGTGGTGACCGTGGGCATCCGTGGTGACCAGTACGTGGAAGTGACCGACGGGCTGGCAGTCGGCGACAAAGTGGTCGGCGGCTGATGGAACCCGCCAGTGGATTGCCAGCTTTCACCGAGCCGGCACCGAGGTCGCGTCGAGGCGGCCACCACAAGCTGTCCGCCATGCCTCTGCGTCACCTCACCCGCCTTCGCCGGCCGCTGCTTCTCAACGCCGTACTCGCCTTGGCGGTGCTAGGCACTCTCGGCTGGACCTACTACACAATGGTCGGCCCCGATTCCGCCGTTGCCGCGGATCTGTCGGACACCGCTACTGTCACCGTCGGGCAGGCCACGGTGACCGCGACGGTCACCGCCGCCGGCTCGGTACGCAGCGCGAAGACGGCGGTCGCCGACTTCGTCACCAGCGGCACGGTGACCGAGATCCTGGTGGCCGTCGGAGACCAGGTCGACGAGGGTGCGGTCCTCGCCCGGGTCGACGACACGGTGGCCCAGCGGGAACTGGACGCCGCGAATGCCAACCTCGACGCGGCGCGGGACGCCCTCGACACCGCCGAGTCCGCCGGTGAGTCCACGGCCGACGCCGAGTCTGAGGTGGTCGACGCGCAACTCGCGGTCACCGAGGCACAAGCGGCCGTCGACGGCACGACGCTGGTGGCCCCGATGGCCGGTACGGTCGTCGCGGTCAACGGCAGCGTCGGTGCGTCGTCCGGCGGCGGCACCGGCACGTCGTCATCTGGCGGCGGCACCGGGTCGGCCGGCTCAGGCGCGGAGACGAGCGGATCGTCGGCCAGCGGGTTCGTCGATCTCGCCGACCTGACCAGTCTGGAGGTCACCGCCTCGGTGTCGGAAACCGACGCGGTGCAGCTCGAGGTCGGCCAGCCGGCGACCGTCCAGTGGAACGCGCTCGCCGACGCCGAGGCCACCGCGACCGTCGGGGTCATCGATCCGAACGCCACCACCACCAACGGGGTGGTCAGCTATCCGATCACCCTCGACCTGGACTCGGTGCCCGACGGCGTCCGGCCCGGGCAGACCGTGGAGGCGACCGTGGTCGTGGGCGAGGCGGTGAACGTGCTGACCATCAACCCGGCCGCGTTGACCGGCAGCGGCACCCGGCAGTCGGTCACCGTGCTGGTGGACGGTGCGCAGGTCAGCCGGACCGTCGAAGTCGGCCTACGCGGCGACGACGCGGTGGAGATCGTCTCCGGGCTGGCAGCCGGTGAACAGGTGCTGATCGCGATTCCCACCGAGTCGGAGAGCGGGACCGGTGGCTTTCCTGGCGGCGGTGGCTTTCCTGGCGGCGGTGGCTTTCCTGGCGGCGGTGGCTTCCCTGGCGGTGGCGGGTTGACCGGCGGCGGTGGCTTCCCTGGCGGTGGCGGTCCGGGTGGTGGCGGCCGGTGAACCCCGTCCTGGAGGTGCAGGACGTCACCAAGGTGTACGGCGTCGGGGAGTCCGCGGTCGCCGCCCTGCGCGGAGTGTCGCTGCAGGTCGACCGAGGCGAGTTCGTCGCCGTGATGGGCTCGTCCGGCTCCGGCAAGTCGACGCTGATGAACATCCTCGGCTGCCTGGACGTGCCGAGCACCGGCCGGTACCTGATCGACGGAACGGACGTCGGCCGGCTCACCGAACGACAACTGGCCATGGTCCGCAACCGGCGGATCGGCTTCGTCTTCCAGTCGTTCAACCTGATTCCCCGGACGACCGCCGTGGCGAACGTCGAACTGCCGCTGGCGTACGCCGGAGTCCGCCCGGCCGTCCGACGGCACCGGGCGATGGCCGCCCTCGACATGGTCGGGCTCGCCGACCGGGCCGGGCACCTGCCGAATCAACTCTCCGGTGGCCAGCAGCAGCGGGTCGCGGTCGCCCGCGCGTTGGCCACCGAACCGGCGTTGGTGCTGGCCGACGAACCAACCGGAAACCTGGACACCGGCTCGACCGAGGAGGTGCTGTCCATCTTCGACCAACTCAACGCGGACGGTCGCACCATCCTGCTGATCACTCACGAGCCGGAGGTGGCCGACCGGACCCGCCGGCTGCTGCGGGTACGCGACGGGCAGATCGTCTCCGACGATCGGCGAGCCGCGATCGGTCAGCCAACTGTCGGTCAGCCAACCGTGGGCAAGCCGTACCGGGAGGTTGTCCAGTGGGGCCGGTAGAGATCGTCCGATCCGCGTTTCGCGGCGTCGGCGCGAACAAGCTGCGGTCGGCGTTGACCACGCTCGGCGTCCTGATCGGCGTGGCGGCGGTGATCCTGCTCGTCGCGGTGGGCAACGGCTCGGCGCAGTCGATCAGCGACCGGATCGAGGCGCTCGGCACCAACACCATCACCGTGTCGGCGTCAGGCGGCGGCAGCGCCGGTCTGACCGTCGAGGTCGCCGAGGCGCTGCACGATCCGGTGCTTGCCCCGGACGTCCGGTCGGTGTCGCCGGTGGTCAGCGCCCCGGCGACACTCACCTACGGCGACGCCGACCACTCGGTCGGCCAGTTCGTCGGCAGCTACCCGAGTTACCTGGCCGCGTCTAATACGCAGGTCGACGAGGGTGCCGCGTTCACCGACGCTGACGTCGCCCAGGGCCGGCGGGTGGCGCTGGTCGGGCAGACCGTCGTCGACGAACTCTTCGCCGGGGCGGATCCGCTCGGGAGCCAGTTGATGGTCGACGGGGCCCTGTTCACCGTGGTCGGCGTACTCGCCGAGAAGATCTCCTCTGGCGGCCTGCAGGACGCCAACGACCTGGTGGTGGCCCCGCTGAGCGCGGTGCGTCAGGCACTGACCGGGTACGGCTCGATCAGCTCGGTGCTGGTGGAGGCGACCGGGCCGGACCGGGTCGACGCCGCTCAGGCACAGGTCAGCGCGATCCTGGATCGCCACCTTGCGAGCGATAGCGCCAGCGGGGTCGGCGGCACCGGGATCGGCGGTGGCACCGGCCAGGCGTACCGGATTCAAAACGCGTCACAGTTGCTGGAGACCCAGGCGTCGACGGCCGACACGTTCACCGTGCTGCTCGGCGCGGTCGCGGCGATCAGCCTGCTGGTCGGCGGGATCGGCATCACCAACATCATGTTGGTGACGGTGACCGAACGGACCCGCGAGATCGGTATCCGCAAGGCGCTCGGTGCCCCTCCGGGCACCATCATGACGCAGTTCCTCGTCGAGGCGACGCTGCTGAGTGCGCTCGGTGGCGGGGCGGGTGTCGCGGTCGCGGTGATCGGCAGCTACTTCACCATCGTCGGGGTGAAGCCGGTGATCGTGCCAAGTTCGGTGCTGGTGGCACTGGGCGTGTCGGTGGCGATCGGGCTCTTCTTCGGCAGCGTGCCCGCCCGCCGGGCGGCGAATCTGCGACCCATCGAAGCCCTGCGGTACGAGTAGCAGGGTACGAGTAGCAGGCCGATCGATGACAACTGTTGGAGCTGACGTGCGCGAAGAAACCGAGTGGCTGACCGCTGCCGCACCCCGGCCGTGGACCAACCGGGTCACCCCGTGGCTGTTCGCCGTGCTGCTGGTCGCTAGCGGGTTCGCCGCCGGCGTGGCGGTGCCACAGGACGACACCGGGGCGGTCACCGGACCCGGCCAGCGCCAGGCCCGCGCCGGGCAGTTCCAGCCGGGGGCCGGGCAGTTCCAGCCGGGGGGCTCGGCCGTCGGGACGGGACAGGAGAGCGCCGGCGAGGAGGAACCGGCGACGGTCGGCACGATCAAGCTGGTCGACGGCGACACGGTGTACGTGGAAACCGACGACGGGGCGGTGGTGATCGTGCGCACCGACGACGCGACGGCGGTCCGGGTGCCCGGTGACCTCGACAGGTTGGCCCTCGGCGCGGCGGTGTCGGTCGAGGGTGCGACCGCGACCGACGGCACGGTCAGCGCGGAGTCGATCGTCGCCGACAACTGACGACACGACCGGCTGACGACTCGACGCTGATCACATCTATTGCGGCAAGATCAGTAGCAGATGGCAACGTCGGCGTGACGCCGGCAACACGATAGTGCAACGTCGATTTACCAGTATCGGGCGATGGGCGACCCTGTTAGTCCCGACCTCGGCGGGGGCGTGCCGACCCACTGCCCGTACTGCTCCCTGCAGTGCGGGGTACGGATGTGGCCGGCACCGCCCCGGCCGCCGGTGATCTACCCTGCCGACTTCCCCACCAACCGGGGCGGCCTGTGCGCCAAGGGCTGGAGCGCACCGGAGCTGCTCGACCACCCGGACCGGCTGCTCACCCCGCTGGTCCGCACCGACCCCGCCGACCGGCGCAGCCCACTGCGCCCGGCCAGCTGGGACGAAGCACTCGACCGGATCACCGCCGCCGTGCTGGCCAGCCAGCAGCGGTACGGGCCGGCCAGCGTCGGCCTGTTCGGCGGCGGCGGGCTGACCAACGAGAAGGCGTACCAGCTCGGCAAGTTCGCCCGGGTCGGGCTGCGTACCCCACACATCGACTACAACGGCCGGTTCTGCATGTCCTCGGCGGCCACCGCCGGCAACCGGGCCTTCGGTATCGACCGTGGCCTGCCGTTCCCGTTGGCCGACATCGCCGACGCCAGCGCGGTGCTGGTCGTCGGCGGCAACCCGGCCGACACGATGCCGCCGGCCATGCAGTACTTCGACGCCGGACGAGCGGCCGGTGCCACCCACATCGTGGCCGACCCCCGCCGTACGGCGACCGCCCGGGGCGCCAGCATCCACCTGCCGGTGGCCCCCGGCACCGATTTGGCCCTGGCCAACGGGCTGCTGCACATCGCCATCCGGGCTGGCCACGTCGACGAGGCGTACGTGCAGGACCGTACCACCGGATTCGCCGCGGTCCGCGCCGCTGTCGCCGGCTACTGGCCGGACCGGGTGGAACGGATCACCGGCGTGTCCGAGGAACTGCTGCAGCGTACGGTGCACGCGCTGGCCACCGCGCCGACCGCCATGATCCTCACCGCGCGCGGCGCGGAGCAACACAGCAGCGGTACGGACACCACGCAGGCGTACATCAATTTGGCTCTTGCCCTCGGCCTGCCGGGCCGACCCGGCAGCGGCTACGGCACCGTCACCGGGCAGGGCAACGGCCAGGGCGGCCGCGAACACGGCCAGAAGGCCGACCAACTGCCCGGCTACCGACGCCTCGACGACCCAGCCGCCCGCGCCCACGTCGCCGGGGTGTGGGGCGTCGACCCGACCGAACTGCCCGGCCCCGGCGTCTCCGCGACCGAGATGATCGACCAGATCGGCGCCGACGGCGGGGTGCGGGCCATGCTGGTGTTCGCCTCCAACATTCTGGTCTCCGCGCCCGACCGCAACCGGGTCGCCGACCGGCTGGCCGCGCTGGACTTCCTCGCCGTGTCGGACATCTTCCTGTCCGAGACGGCCGCCGTGGCCGATGTGGTGCTACCCACCGCCCAATGGGCGGAGGAGGAAGGCACCATGACCAACCTGGAGGGTCGGGTGCTGCGCCGACGGCAGGTGCTGCCGCCGCCGGACGGCGTGCGCGACGACCTGAGTGTGCTGGCCGCGCTCGCCAATCGGCTCGGCCGGGGCAAGTACTTCTCCGCCGACCCGCAGACCGTCTTCGACGAACTGCGCCGGGCCAGCGCCGGCGGGATCGCCGACTACGCGGGCATCAGCTACCGGCGGATCGAGGCCGAGGACGGTGTGTTCTGGCCGTGCCCGACCGACGACCATCCGGGTACGCCGCGACTGTTCGCCGAGCGGTTCGCCACCGCCGACGGGCGGGCCCGGTTCATCCGGGTGGAGCAGCGCGACCCGGCCGAACTGCCCGACCGGAACTACCCGTACCTGCTCACCACCGGCCGGATCATGGGCCAGTACCAGAGCGGCAATCAGACCCGCCGCTCGCCGTCGCTGGGCAACACCGCCAGCGACCCGAAGGCCGAGATCCATCCCGACCTGGCCCGCCAGCTCGGCATCGGCACCGCCGACCTGGTCGAGCTGACCACCCGTCGGGGCCGCGCGGTCTTCCGGGCGTACCTGACCGAGCACATCCGCCCCGACACCGTCTTCGTGCCGTTCCACTGGGGCGGCCTGGCCAGCGCCAACGCGCTGACCGACCCGACCCTGGACCGCTACTCCCGGATGCCTGCCTTCAAAATCTGCGCGGTGGCGCTGCGCAGCCTCGCCGGGCCGGACGAACCCGCCACCTGATGAAGGGAACCGCGATGCAGTCGACCCCACGCTTCCTGCAAGGAGTGTTCACGTTCGACGGCAAAGGGTTGGAGACTCCGTTGCCGCTGGACGACGCCCTGCGCTACACCGTGCCGGACGGGCTGGTCACGCAGACCGTCTACTTCCGGGGCGGCAACAGCTCCGGCGAGCTGATCTACGTCCTGCTGCTACGCGACGGCACCCCGATGCGCTACTTCCCGATCGGTGCCCGCGCCGCGGTGCACGTCCCACTGCGGGTCGTCGAGGACGTGGCCGCCGGCACCGTGCTGGAGTTGCAGGTGGCCGCGCCGGACGGGGCCACCGGCACCGTCGTGCTCGACCTCGGCATGGTGGAGGTTTGAGGTGACCCAGCGACGACCAAGGCTGGTGGTGGTCGGCAACGGCATGGCCGGCGCCCGCACCGTCGAGGAGATCATCGACCGGGTCGGCCCGGACCGCTACGACATCACCATGTTCGGCACCGAACCGTACGGCAACTACAACCGAATCCTGCTGTCCAACGTGCTCTCCGGCACCGAGGAAGAGGACAGCATCTTCCTCAACAGCCTGCCCTGGTACCAGGAGAACGGCATTACCCTGCGGGCCGGCATGACGGTCACCCGGATCGACGGGTTCGCCAAGGTGGTGCACGCCGGCGACGGCACCGCCACCCCGTACGACAAGTTGGTCATCGCCACCGGAAGCGTCCCGTTCGTGCCGCCGATCGACGGCGCCCACCACCCACGGCGCGGTTTCCACCAGGGAGTCTTCACCTTCCGCACGCTCGACGACACCCGGGCGATGATCCGGTACGCCCGAGACCACCAGCGGGCGGTGGTGATCGGCGGCGGACTGCTCGGTCTGGAAGCCGCCCGCGGCCTGCAGCAGTACGGCGTGTCGGTGACCCTGCTGCACGCCGCCGGACACCTGATGAACGCGCAACTCGACGCGACCGGCGGCGACATCCTGCGGCACAGCGTCGAACGGCTCGGCATCGACGTGGTCACGAAGTCCCGTACCGAACGGATCCTCGGCAAAGACAACGTCGAAGGGGTCCGGCTCGCCGACGGGCGGACGTTCGCCGCCGACATGGTGGTGATCGCCGCCGGGATCCGGCCGAACACCGCACTGGCCCAGGCCAGCGGCCTGCCGGTGGAGCGGGGAATCGTCGTCGACGACCAGCTGCGGGTGCTCGACGAGCCGGACGTCTACGCGGTCGGCGAGTGTGTGCAGCACCGTGGCCAGACGTACGGCCTGGTCGCTCCGCTGTGGGAGCAGGCGAAGGTGCTCGCCGGGCACCTCACCGGCACCGACCCGACCGCCGCGTACCACGGCTCGCGGACCGCGACCAAGCTGAAGGTCGCCGGGGTCGACGTGGCCTCGATGGGGGTCAACGCCCCGGAACGCGACGACGACGAGTTCGTGGTCTTCGCCGAACCCCGACGTGGCGTCTACAAGAGCGTGGTGGTCCGCGACGACCGGCTGATCGGTGCCACCCTGATCGGTGACGTCAGCAAGGTCGGCTTCCTGATGCAGGCGTTCGACCGGGGGTCGCCGCTGCCAGAGGAACGGGTCCGGCTGCTGTTCGACCTCGGCGGGCCGCCGGCCGAGGTGTCCGCCGCCGAACTCGCCGACGACGCCCAGGTCTGCAACTGCAATGGGGTCAGCAAGGGCGCGCTGGTCGCCACCGTGACCGGCGGGGTCCGCACCCTGAGCGGGGTGATGGACGCCACCCGGGCCGGCAAAGGGTGCGGCTCGTGCAAGACCCTGGTCGGCCAGATCGTCGAGTGGGCCGCCGGCGGCGAGGTGGCGGCGGATCCGGCCGCGAACTGGTACGTGCCCGGGGTACCGCTGGACAAGCCGGCCCTGATGGCCGAGATCCAGGCCCGAGGGCTGCGCAGTGTGTCTGCGGTGTTCGACGCGCTCGCCGATGGGCAGGAGGACGCCAGGAGCAAGATGGGCCTGGTGTCGCTGCTGCGGATGATGTGGGGCGACGAGTACGTCGACGAGCGCGGTGCCCGCTTCATCAACGACCGGGTGCACGCCAACATCCAGCGCGACGGCACCTTCTCGGTGGTGCCGCAGATGAAAGGCGGCTGCACCACTCCTGCCCAGCTGAGGCGCATCGCCGACGTTGCCGAGAAGCACCAGGTGCCGCTGGTCAAACTGACCGGCGGGCAGCGCATCGACCTGCTCGGCATCCGTAAGGAGGACCTGCCGAAGGTCTGGGCCGACCTGGACATGCCCTCCGGCTACGCGTACGGCAAGAGCTTCCGGACCGTGAAGACCTGCGTCGGCAGCGAGTTCTGCCGGTTCGGGCTGGGTGACTCGACGGCGCTCGGGATCGCCATCGAGGAACGGTTTCAAGGGCTGGAGGCACCGGGCAAGCTGAAGCTGGCGGTCACCGGCTGCCCGCGTAACTGTGCCGAGGCGTACGTCAAGGATCTGGGTGTGGTCGCGATCGACGGCGGCCGGTGGGAGATCTACATCGGCGGCGCGGCCGGTGCCCACGTACGCAAGGGCGACCTGCTGGCCACGGTGGACACGCCGGACGAGGTGATGGCGTTGACCGGCCGGTTTCTGCAGTATTACCGGGAGAACGCGAACTGGCTGGAACGAACCTACGCGTTCGTGCCCCGGGTCGGCATCGAGCGGCTGCGCGAGTTGATCGTGGAGGACAGCGACGGGCTCGGCCCCGGTTTGGACGAGCGGCTGGCCGCGTCGGTGGCCGCCTACCGGGATCCGTGGCGGGAACGCGACGCCCCGGTGACGCCGGGCCAGTTTCGCACCGCGCTGCCGCTGCTGCCGCTACCGGCGGCGCCGGTGCGTGCCGGGGGCCAGCCGTGACCGCCGTCGACGACGGTCGGCTGGCTGACTGCGCGCTGCCTGGCGGAGCATCGGTCGATGGTCGGCTGGTCGATGGTCGGCTGGTCGATGGTCGGCTGGTCGATGGTCGGCTGGTCGATGGTCGGCTGGTCGAGCGGCGGGTCGGCCTGGTCGGGGAGATCCCGCCGGGCGAGGGGCGTGTCTATCCGGTCGACGGAGTGATGGTGGCGGTGTTCCGGCTGACCACGGGGGCGCTGCGCGCGGTCTCGGCGGTCTGCCCACACGCCGGCGGCCCACTCGCCGATGGGCTGATCGACGCCGAGGTGGTGATCTGCCCACTGCACCAGCACGTCTTCGAGTTGGCGACGGGCTGCTCCCGCAGTGGGCAGCCGCCGCTACGGACCTACCCGGTGCGTCAGGACGCGGACGGAATCGTGTGGGTCACGCTGGCGCAGGCCGGCGACGACGCCGGCGGCCCCTGACGCGGCGGTTCACGGCCGGCTCCGGCCGGCGACTAGGATCGGTGGCTGTGCGCGTACTTCTCATCGGCAACGGCGGTCGTGAGCACGCGCTCGCGCTGAGCCTGGCAGCCGACCCGGCCGTCCACCAGCTGATCGCCGCCCCAGGCAACCCGGGCATCGCGGCCGTCGCCGAACTGCGGCCGGTCACCGCCACCGATCCGCAGGCGGTCGCCGCGCTGGCCGTCGAGGTCGGCGCCGACCTGGTCGTGGTCGGCCCGGAGGCACCGCTGGTCGCCGGCGTCGCCGACGCGGTGCGCGCCAAGGGCATCGCCTGCTTCGGCCCGTCCGGCGCAGCCGCCGTCCTCGAAGGGTCGAAGACCTTCGCCAAGGATGTGATGACCGCCGCCAGGGTGCCGACCGCCCGGGCCGTCACCTGCGGTACGCCCGACGAGGTGGCCGCCGCGCTGGACGACTTCGGCGCGCCGTACGTGGTGAAGAACGACGGACTGGCCGCAGGCAAGGGGGTGGTGGTGACCGACGACCGGGCCGCCGCCCTCGCCCACGCCGAGTCCTGCGGGCAGGTGGTGGTGGAGGAGTACCTGGCCGGCCCCGAGGTGTCGCTGTTCGTGGTGACCGACGGCGTCGCCGCGGTGCCGCTGCTGCCGGCGCAGGACTTCAAGCGGGTCGGCGACGGTGACGCCGGCCCGAACACCGGCGGCATGGGCGCGTACGCGCCGCTGCCGTGGGCACCGCCCGGCCTGGTCGACCAGGTGATGGCCGACGTGGTGCAGCCGACCCTGACCGAGATGCGCGACCGGGGCACCCCGTTCGTCGGGCTGCTGTACGTCGGGTTGGCGATCACCGCGACCGGCCCCCGGGTGATCGAGTTCAACGCCCGGTTCGGCGACCCGGAGACCCAGGCGGTGCTGGCGCTGCTGACGACGCCGCTGGCCGGGCTGCTGTACGCCGCCGCGACCGGCTCCCTGGCCGATCATCCGCCGCTGAGCTGGCGGGACGGGGCTGCGGTGACCGTGGTGCTCGCCTCCGCCGGCTATCCGACCACCTCCCGGTCCGGGGACGTGATCACCGGAGCCGAGCAGCCGGGGGTGATCCATGCGGGTACCGCCCGCACCGAATCGGGTGACCTGGTGGCGGCCGGCGGCCGGGTGCTCAGCGCCACCGGCACCGGTCCCGACCTGATCCAGGCGCGGGAGGCCGCATACCGGCTGCTGTCCGGGATCACCCTGGCCGGTGGGCACTACCGGCGGGACATCGGGCTGGCCGCCGCGCAGGGCCGGATCACCCTGCCCTGACCGGATATCGGCGGACCCGACGGGTACGGCGGTCGGCATGGGGACGAGCTACCAGGATGTGCTGGACAGCCTGAACGAGCTGGACTTTCCGGCCGAAAAAGAGCAGATCGTCGCAGAGGCGCAGCGGGTGGGTGCCAGCCCGGGTGTGGTAAGCGCACTCCGTGGCCTGCCGCCCGTCGAGTACGCCAACCGCGTCGAGGTGGCCCGGTCCGCGCACATCGACGCCGCGCCGGAGCAGGATCCGGCGCAACGGGCGGCCCGCGCCCGGTTCCGCGACCATCAGCGGGTCGCCCAGCACCTGCGCCAGCCCTGAACTCCCGGCTACCGGATGACGTGTCGCGACAGCGTCGAGGGCCGGACCCCAGGGGGTGGGGGTCCGGCCCTCGCGCTGTCGGTTGTCTCGGTGCCTGCCGCAGTGTCTGCCTGCGGGTCGGCTGTCCGTGGTCAGCTGTCCGTGGTCTGCCTGCGTGGTCAGCTGTTCGTGGTCAGCTGTTCCAGTGCTGGGCGACGAGTTCGGCGGCCTGGGTCTCCCACTGGGCGTAGTGGTCCGGGAACGCCGACACCTGAACGGTCTGGGCGGCGTCGGTCAACGGCATGTCCTGCCAGCCGTCGACGCCCTTGAGGCCGTCGAGGAACGCGGTGGTCGA